>JANMKA010000060.1:0-20830 GCA_031371765.1 Blastocatellia bacterium | reverse complement strand
TGTAACAGTCTAGAGGCAGGACGCGGTCCCCGCCCCAGGTTCGACAAACTCGAGTTTGCTGGACGTCACCCCGGAGACATTTGCAATGAGGTCCATTTGGAAAGGTCACATTCGCTTCTTGCTCGTCGCAATTCCCGTTCGTATCTATAACGCGATCGAGACCGCTGAAAAGATTCAGTTTAATCAACTGCACCGGGAAGACTATGGTCCAATCGGCTACGACAAGCGCTGCAAGAAATGCCAGCAGGTCGTCTCAAACGATCAGATCACCAAAGGCTATCAGTACGAGCCGGACCGCTATGCGATCATCGAGCCGGAAGACATCGCCAAGGTAAAGATCAAAACTACCAAGGCGGTCGACATCATCGGTTTCGTCGACAGCGACGAAATTCCCCGGACGTTTTACGATTCGCCTTACTTCGCCGGCCCGGATGGACCAGTGTCGGAAAAGCCTTATGCGTTGCTGCGCGAAGTGATGAAGCAAACTGGCAAAGTGGCAATCGGCAAAGTTGTATTGCGCGATCGCGAAGACCTGGTGGCAGTGTTTCCTATGGACAATGGTCTGGTGTTGCAGAAGCTGCACTATCCTCATGAGTTGCGCAGCATGAAAGATGTGCCCGAGATTGAAGGCGCGACCAAGCTCGATAAGAACGAGTTGAAACTCGCGACTACGCTGGTTGAGCAGATGGTCACGTCACTATCTGAGATCGACACCGCCGATCAGTATCACGAAGCGCTCAAGCAACTTATCGAGTCCAAGATAAAGGGCAAGAAGGTCGTTGAATTTGAGGTTGAAGAACTACCCAGACTTGATATTATGAGCGCGTTGAAAAAGAGCTTGCAGGCTTCGAGCCGCAAACCGATGGTCAAGGCTGCACCGGCGGCTGCAAAGAAGAAAGCACTGACGCTGGTAAAGTCAGAGGCGAAAGCAAAGCCCGCAAAGAAGCGCAAAGCGTCGTAGCCAGGTAAAGCGTCGCCTGTTAGTTTGCGGTGGAACCCGACGAATAACGCGGTTAAGTCGGGGTCACCCGTAAACAAAAGTCTTGGCAGACAGTAATTCGTAGTACAGTTTTAGATGAACGAAAACAGCAAGAAGGTCATATCGTTTCCCTCACGTGTTCCCGCGAAAGCGGACTATCAACGCGTCAAGGCCAGCTACTCCGTCGGCGAAATCAAACAACTCTTCGGTCTTAGCGAACGCACCATCCGCCGCTGGACTGAGCAAGGCATCATCCAGGCAACGCCCGGAACAAACAACGAGTTAAGTTACGACTTTCAGGCGCTGACGCAGTTTCGTCGCGTCCGCGAGCTGCGCGCGCAGGGCCAAAGCATTCGCCAGATCGAAGCGGAGCTTCAGGGCCAGTTGCATCTCTTCCGCGGCGCCGAGCGCGGCCGGGTTTCGCGACTGCTGACGCCTTTTGAAGAAGCGCTGTTGCTGCACGAGCAGGGCGATGTGAAAGCTGCCGAGTCGTACCAGGAAGCGATAAACGATGGCGACAACGTGGCTGAAGCGTATTGCAATCTCGGCATTATCAATCTCGAACTGGCGCAGCTTGGCAAAGCGCTCGACAACTTTACGCTCGCGCTAAAGCATGAGCCGCGCCACGTCGAGGCGCACTACAACCTCGGCAATCTTTATTACGATGCCGGCGAACTCTCCCTCGCGCGCTTACATTACGAAGCCGCTTCGCAAATTGAGTCAGGTTTCTCGCTCGTCTACTTTAATCTCGCGCTTGTTTACCACCGGATTGGGGACCTGGCGTCCGCGTTGGCGGCGCTCGAGAGATACAAAGAACTCGCGCCGGACGATGAAGAAATAGCAGCGGTGGACCAGTTACTTAAAGTTATGCTGGAATCCCGCGCGCCTCGTCGCTAATTCCGAATTCCACGCATTTTCCGAAAGAACTCGCCGCTCTTTACGATTTACAATTCATGATTTACGATTTACGTTCTTTGGCTCTGGCCCAAACGGTCCATGTAGTTTACAATTCCGGCCTCTCCCGTTCTATCGATCCAGGTTTATGGAGGGTCCCCTAATGCCCCAAGCGAAGTGCCGCATTCTCTGCATCGACGATCATGAAGACGCGTCAGAGATGATGAAGCTCATTCTTTCTCACGAAGACTACGAAGTCGTGACGGCCGTCACCATCAGTGAAGCGCTCGAACTAGCGACAACTTCAGAATTTGATCTTTATGTACTTGATCGGCATCTGCCAGATGGCAGCGGCCTGGAATTGTGCCAGAAGCTAACTCAGGTCACGCCCGGTGTGCCATGCATCTTTTACAGTGGCGACGCTTACGCAATTCATCGTTCCGAGGCGATCGCGGCTGGCGCGCAAGACTACATAGCTAAACCCGACATCGACAAACTCATCGATAAGGTTAACCAGCTGCTTGCGGAACGTGAGTGCGCAGCGGCGAGTTGAAGACGTTGGAGAGCCAGCGCACTCGCTTTCCTGTTCCGGTCCCGAAAACTCTTCCATTACCAAAAAGCGGCAAGCCATTCGGCGGGCCGCTTTTTGTTGTGGCACAGACTAAATAGTCTGTGGCTGGCAGCACAGCATTTACCAGAGTTTGACGATTCAGCTGACGCCGTGGGCACCACGCGCGAAGCACAGGCAATCGAGTCTTGATTGCCGACGAAAACTCATGCGTATACTGGTCGTTTGGATAAGGAGATTATGATGAATGAAAAAATGACTGGCATTAAACGAGTGTCGGTGAGCGTCGCTTTGTTAATTCTCGCGCTTGCTTCGATTGCTATCGTCAAGACGACTGGCCAAGAGGAAGCAAAGAAAAACGATTCGGCGCCGAACGAGCAGTGGGAGTACCTGGCGGTCGCCGGTCCGAGTACGACCAACCTTACTCCAACCGGTAATCCGCGCATGCGCAAAGAACCGTCAGTGCCGTTTGGACGCGAGGCATTTGTGCTGGAACAGCACCTGGACAAGCTCGGCGCAAGTGGCTGGGAGTTAGTTGCAGTGGCGGGACCGCCTACCGATCCAGCGTATTACTTCAAGCGGCGCAAGTAGGGATAGTTATGCGCAGATGTTGCTGACGCCAGCGAAAGAGATTCATTGAAGCCGTGATCGCAGTGTGCGTAGCTTGACTTGCGAGTTTACCCACGTATAATTTTCATCCGCTTGAATGGGCCGATAGCTCAGTTGGTAGAGCAGCTGACTCTTAATCAGCGGGTCGCAGGTTCGAGCCCTGCTCGGCTCACCATTTTTTCCAAGGAATGATTTAAGGGCGACTATTAAACTAGTCGCCCTTTCTCATTTAGCGAGTTGCGAATCCGAGCCACGCTGCACCCAGCAAACCGGCATCGTCTCCACCTTGAGCGCGCACAATTTTTACTGAACCCGCCGGTATCGGAAACGCTCGTTCAATAACCTGCTGGTGCATGTGCTTCTCAAAAAGTTCCCAACCGTTTGCCAAGCCGCCGCCGATAACGATCACTTGCGGGTTAAGCAAATTAACTAAACTGGCAAGACCGATTCCTAAATAGATTCCCATTTGGCGAAACACCTCAAGCGCAAGTTCATCGCCTGCCTTGCCGGCTTCGTAAACTCTTGCCGAAGTTAAATCCTCCGTCTGGTGCAGCACTGAATTTGGATAGCGCGGTTTGGCCTCACGTGTCAGGCGCACAATGGCCGTTGCTGAGGCATAAACTTCCAAACAACCCTGGCCGCCGCAAGCACAAGGCACGCCGGCAAATGGATCAATACCCATGTGACCAATCTCCCCGGCTGCCCCATCAGCGCCGCGCCACAGCTTGCCATCGAGAATGATTCCGCCACCCACACCAGTCCCTAACGTCACGCAGATGATCGTGCGGTAATCTTGCCCCGCACCGCGCCACATTTCACCTACGGCGGCGGCGTTCGCATCATTCTCCAGAGTCACGGGCCACGCGACTTCGTTCTCTAGCGCTGCGGCCAAACGAAACCCATCCAGACAGGGCACGTTGGGAACCTTAACGACGACGCCGGCAGCAACGTCAACCGTACCGGGCACGGCTATCGAGCCGGCCGAGATGAAACCTCCCAGCTCCGCAATCTCGCGTTCACATTCACGAGCGCCGGCAAGCAAAACGCGCACAATTTCGCCCGGCTGGTCTGTTTGCGGCGTTGGCTGCTCGCGGCGGCAGTAGATCTTGCCGTTGCGATCAACGGCAGCCAGGCGCAGATGCGTGCCGCCCAAATCCACTGCGAACACATACTCTTGTTTCTTATCGGCCATACAGCTCCGTCAACTCTTTCAACCGCCTCGCCAGCACGTTCGTCAGCGTGCCCGGCTCAACGCGCCAGGACCAATTCCCTGCCATGCTGTTAGGAAGGTTCATGCGCGCTTCTGTTCCGAGTCCCAGCACATCCTGCAAAGGAATGATTGCGGTATTCGCAACTGAGGCGAACAACGCGCGAATAAAGTCCCAATGGATTTCGTCGCCTGCCGTGTTGAGATACTTCAGGCAGAACTCTCGCTCTGGCTCCTCGCGACCCGCAAACCAGCCAACCGTGGTGTCGTTGTCGTGCGTTCCCGGGTAAACAACCAGGTGCTCGCGATAGTTATGCGGCAACCCGATATTTTTCGCATCGCTGCTGAAGCCAAACTGGAGAACGCGCATGCCGGGAAAGCTGAAATCATCGCGCAGCTTTTCGACGTCAGGCGTAATCACGCCAAGATCTTCAGCGATAATCGGCAACTCACCCAGCTCTTCTTTGATAGCCGTAAATAATTCGCTGCCGGGCGCTGGAGCCCAACGGCCGTGCTCCGCCGTTGTGTCTTCGCCCGGTATTTCCCACGCGGCCGCAAAGCCACGAAAGTGGTCCATGCGAACGATATCAAATGTTTCCAGCGCCGCATGAATTCGCCGCTGCCACCATTTGAAGCCGTCCGCGAGCATTTGGTCCCAATTGTAAAGTGGGTGGCCCCAATGTTGGCCGGTGGCGCTGAAGTAATCCGGGGGGACACCCGCAACGACTGTCGGATTACTCTCTTCATTCAACTTAAACTGATCCTGATTGGTCCAGACGTCGGCTGAATCGTGCGCCACAAAAATCGGAATGTCGCCGATCAACTTCAGGCCACGCCGGTTGCATTCAGTCTTGAGCGCAAACCATTGCCGGTAGAAAAGAAACTGATAAAACTTTTGTGCCTCAATGGCTTCGCTGAAATCATTGCGCGCGGTTTCGAGCGCAGCCGGTTCCCTGCTGACAAGCGCCGGGTCCCATGTGTTCCAGACCGCACCGTTATGAGCGTCTTTCAGCGCGCGAAACAAAGCATAATCATCAAGCCAGTAGACTGAATGGCGGCAAAAGTCGCTGAATGCAGTCGCGAGTTTCGAATCAGCTTCACGCTTAAAGCTCGCAAATGCCTGACGCTGGATCGCAGTTTTGTATTCGTTGACGGCTTCAAAATCGAGTCGTTCGCTGTCGAACTCAGGCGCGTCGTCCACTCGCTCATTCGCAAGCAGACCTTCAGCGACAAGTTGTTCCGGACTGATCAGCAGTGTGTTCCCGGCAAACGCCGAGTAACACGCGTAGGGCGAGTTGCCCTGACCGGTGGGCCCGAGCGGCAGAACCTGCCACAAACTTTGCCCGGCGGCTTCAAGGAAATCTGCGAAGGCATAAGCCGCTGGTCCAAAGTCGCCAATGCCGAATGGCCCAGGCAATGAAGTCGGATGAAGGAGGATGCCGCTGGATCGAGGGAAGTTCATTGGAATGCTGGCCGCGGACAAACCTACTTCACATATTCCCAATGCCACGGCTCGTAGAAGTAAGGGCGAAAGCCAAAGCGCTCGGCGTTCTGCACCAGCCATTTGTAGACGCGCGTCTCGACCTGCACTTTACGATTTGAATCCAGCGTATCCACCGGCTCGCCACCCACGTAGAGATCCAGGGCGCGGCCGGTGAAGTGCGGACTGTTAACGGCCAGACCAGCCGTCCCCGAGTTGGGCGATTCGCGTCGCAGTTTGTCCTGGTACTCGCGCGAGCGAAAGGCGGAAATGATCTTTAAGAATTTTTCGCCGGGCGCGAGTTCACCATGCGCGCCGCCTGCCAGACCAAGTGAACGATCGGCAACGGCGGCGGCCACCATTTTTTTGTACGCCGCATAGGTGCCGCGCTCAACCTTGCGCAATTCTTCAGCGCGAGTTGGATCGTAAAACTCCGTAATAGGAACAGGAACCAGCTTGTCCGGCGCCGCAACTTCGCGATCCTTGAGGCGGGCGCCCTGCCAGATGGTAATCATTCCGTAAAGCGATTGATCGTCGAGTACGCCGGTAGAGTTCAGGCCCATCTTTCGCTGCCAAACGGCAAGCGATTTGGCGAACCCAATCGACCCGACTGCGTTTCGCGTGTTGAGCAAGCGACTGATGAGCGGCGTGTAGAGATACCAGCCGCGCTGCGGTTTGCTGCCAAACGTCCAGACCAGATCGTTACTAAGCAATATGTTGCGAGAGGTCGCAGCCGATAACTCGGAAGCATGGGGATGTCCTTCACGACGCATTTGTGCGCGGCTCTTTCCGGGTTCAAACGTCGCGAGCGTGAGCAGCGCCACAAGAAAGAGCGCCTTGCGAATTGTGGAAGAACTCATCATCTTCGCGCTCATCTCAATTAGCCACGCCAACCGAGGGAATGCAAACTGTTAGTTAGCGGTCGCGGCGTTCGTTCTAGACGGGTTACTGCGGCTAATCCCGTTCACAGTAGTCCGGCAGGAGCCAGATCGCTCAGCGCCGACCCGACGCAGCATGGGAGCGTTTGTGCAACGCACCATCGCAATCTTACAGATTGCTTTACAGGTACGACAGCCACCAATCGCGTCGTCTCGCCTTCACGCCGGCGAACCATTTGCACAACGGATAAAGCAACAGCACACCTGCAATCCAACAGGCGTAGACAATCGCCAGGTTGAACCCCGCACCAGGCGGCGGTCCACTAGAACCAAACTGACTGCCAAACATCCAACGAACCGGCTTCCCGGCGATCAAGTGAACCAGAACTGACATGAAGTGCGCTGTGGGCCACTGCAACAAATAGAAGAACAGCGGCACGCGGCCAAAGGTAATGAAGAATGTGCGGATGCGATTCCAAAGAGAATCCGATCGGGTACCCGCGAGCTTGTCCGATTCGAACAAAGCAAGCGCCAACATTGCCGGCCCCAGTGTCATCAGCAGGAACAACAACGAAGGCGGATACTTCGTGACGTTCAAAAACGAGAGGAAGGTAAAAGCCGGCGTACTCTGTTCGGACCAGTGTGACGGGTCACCATAACGATTGATCACGCGCATCGCGATAAACAGCAGCGTCGCCGCGCCGCCCATTACCAATAGCCAGCGCCGCCGTCGTTCCGCACTCATCTGATAAATAGAGCCGAACGCATAGCCGGCGGCCATCACACCAATCCACGGAATCAATGGGTAAAGTACAAAGACCACGGGGCTGGGGAAAAACCAGAGTACGGGAAACGCTTCGAAAGCCTGATGCAAAAGAATGTAGAGCTTTACCCAAACGCTCGGCACTGGACTTTGTGGTCCGCGCCAGCCTTGCACATGAAATCGATCCAGCAGATTGTGCAATCCAATCATTAAGACCCCAAAGGCGCCAATAACCCGCAACGGCAAATGAATCAATATCGCAAGCACAATCATTGAAACGCCAATCGTCCAGATGACCTGCATCATGCCGACGAAACTTTGGTAGTCGAGGTTGAAATTTACCGCAATACGAACCCAGGTAAACTCCAAAATGATCAGCCATAACCCTCGCGTTACCAGGAAACGCGATAGGCTACTTTTGCTTTTGCCGCGCGCAATTTGCAGGTAAGCTCCGGTCCCCGCGAGAAACACAAAAGTGGGTGCGCAGTAGTGGGTGATCCACCGCGTTAGAAAAAGCTTAACGCTTGTATGGCTGAGATCTGTCGGCTCGAACCCCTGAATCGCCACGTAGTGCACAAAATCGCGTGTGTGGTCCAACATCATGATGACCATTACAATGCCGCGCAGCAGATCGATTGAATCTATTCTTCCGCGACGCGGCGAAGCCGGTTGCGGCGGCGCGTCAGAAAACGGCACCGGCGGGCGAGGGACTTCGGTCGGGCTGGGTAGAGAAACACTCATGGGGGCAAGCTCCTCAGTTAAAGCAATTCGATCTCTCGAACGAGCAGAATTTCCTCCGGGTCACGCAGCGCTGCGAGCGCTTTCGGTGCGACAGTCGAATCAACTTCGATTACGGCCATCGCCTCACCGCCCCGCTCGCGCCGGCCCAAGTGAAAGCGGCTAATGTTCACATCGTGTTCGCCGAGTATCGTACCGACGCGGCCGATGACGCCGGGCACGTCGCGATTGCGCATCACCAGCATGTGCCCGCGGGGAATAGCCTCGATGTGAAATCCATCAATTTCGGTGATACGGCCTTCGCGTGCCTGTTCACCAAAACCAAAAATAGTTCCGGAGAGCGACTGTTCGCCGTTGTCAACTACCACGCGCGTGCGTATCGCCGGCCTGACCTCTGAACCGGAGCGGAGGTAGCTGGTGGTAACCTTGATGCCGCGTTCTTCAGCAATCAGAAACGCATTAACGACGTTGACTCGCGCGCTGACGTCGCGCAGCAGGCCGGCAAGAAATGAACGCGTTACCGGCGCGCCATCAGCGTCTGCGATCTCACCGGCAAATTCGATGCGCACTTCACGCACGGCGCCGGCCAGGAGTTGCGCGTGAAAGCGGCCCAGCTTCTCGGCTAATTCGATATAAGGCCGAAGCAGTCCCAATTCTTTGGTGCCCAGCGCCGGAACATTAACTGCGCCGCGCAAGGCGCCGGTCAACAAGTAGTCTCGCATCTGCTCGGCAACTGTGAACGCGACACCTTCCTGGGCCTCCGTCGTTGAGGCACCGAGGTGCGGTGTGACTATCACTTCATCGAGCGACAAAAGCGGATGATCGCCGGGCGGTGGTTCCTCAACAAAAACGTCAAGCGCGGCGCCGGCTACGATTCCCGATTTGATTGCGTCATAGAGCGCAGCTTCGTCAACCAAACCGCCGCGCGCGCAGTTGATGATGCGGATGCCTGGCTTCATCTTTGCGAACGCGTCTTTGCCGACGATGCCGCGGGTTTCGGGAGTCAGCGGCGTATGCACAGTCAGAAAATCTGCTTCGGAAAAAACCTGATCCAAAGGCGCGAGTTCTATTTCCAGATCACGCGCCTGTTCGGCCGCGATGAACGGGTCAAACGCAACGATCCGCATGCCAAACGCCCGGGCTCGCGCGGCCACGGTCCTGCCAATTCGGCCCATGCCGACCACGCCTAGAGTTTTGCCCTGAAGCTCAACACCGATAAAAGATTTCCGGTCCCACTTGCCGGATTTCAAACTGCTGTTGGCTTGCGGCACACGCCGGGCCAGCGCAATCAGGAGCGCGACCGTGTGTTCGGCGGTGGTGATCGTGTTGCCGTCAGGCGCATTCATTACCACGATGCCGCGCGCCGTGGCCGCCGGCACGTCGATGTTGTCAACGCCTACGCCGGCGCGACCAACAACGCGCAAGCTGGTCGCGGCGTCCAGCAAATCGCTGGTGACTTTTGTTTCGCTTCTGACCACCAGTCCCGCGCAGCCCGCGAGCGCCCCACGCAATTCCGTGGCGGCGAGTCGCGTGCGCTTCTCTACCTCGAAGCCGGCGTCACGCAAAGGTTGTAGACCACTATCGCTGACTTCATCAGCGACGAATATCTTTTGCTGTACCATTAGTGCGCGGATTATAGCCGTTTTTATTTCAGAGTGTCTTGTTGACGACTAGTGATAAACTCTGCGCCAAGATGATTAAGACTGTCTGCCTCAACAGCGACACCAAAAAATTTACGGAAAACTGTGTTTCGACCGACATAAGTGAACTGCGCCTTGAAGAAGGAAATATTATCTGGGCGGATGTCAGCGATCCGACCAGCCATGACTTTGAGGAGCTGGCGGAAGAGTTTGGCTTTCACCCGCTCTCGATTGAAGATTGCCGCAACGAACACCAGCGCCCCAAGATCGAAGAATTTCCCGGCTACTACTTTATTGTTCTTTACGAAACGCAATTGGCAGGGCCCACCGACCGGCTGGAGTTGCGCGAACTAAATATTTTCCTGGGCAAGAACTATCTGGTCACGGTTCACAGCCGGCCTATTCGGGCTATCGATACGGCGTCGCGGCTCTGGCACGAATGGACGGATCGTTCGGAACATGGCGCAGGATTGCTCGCGTATCTCCTAATCGATGCGATCGTCGACGACTATCTTCCCCTGCTCGATTTGATCAGTGAGCGTATGGACGAACTTGAAGATTCGATCTTTGGCGAATGGCGCGCAGAAGTCATTGAAGACATCTTCAGCATCAAGAAGAAGCTGCTCTACCTACGGCGCTCGATAACGCCGCTGCGCGACGTATTCAACACCATGCTCCGGCGTGAGCAGCCAATCTTTGCGCGTGAGACTCACGTTTACTTTCAGGACGTGTTTGACCATCTCATTCGCGTCGCCGATACGATTGACTCGTTGCGCGACATGCTCAGCTCGACGATGGATGCTTATCTTTCCGTTTCCGGAAACCGCATGAATAAGATCATGAAACGACTCACTTCCATTTCGACGATCTTAATGTCGGTAACTTTGATCGCTGGAATTTACGGCATGAACTTCAACTTCATGCCTGAGCTGCGCTGGCGGTATGGCTATGTCTATGCGCTGCTGTCTATGGTGGGAGTTGGCGGAGCGCTGTACATCTACCTGAAGAAGGTCAAATGGATATGAAAGAAAACTTTTCGCACCGCCTGCATCTGGGGAGAAGGAAGAAGGGCGACACGGCGCAGCTGGCTGCGAAACTTGCGCCACTTGAGGAGCAGACGAAAGGCGCTTCGGATCACCAGATGCGCACTCACAGCCTGACTGAGGGCGGCGCAAACCAGGAAGTCGGCGCGATTGTTATTGAGAACCGAGCCGGAACGCTGGGGAGAGATATTACGGACGAGACGAGTACCGATACGTTTATGGGAATGGAGCCGGTGGTCCTGGTAATCCTGGGCGGGATGATCATCTTCATCATCTTCATCACCTGGCAGATTTCGCAGATGCCGGTTGAATAGAACGGTCTTCGGTTTTTGGTCTTTGGTCTTTGATCTCAGTTAGTTCGCGCAATTTGATTCAACTGGAACCAGATGTACAAGGACCCAAGACCAAAGACCTAAGACCTGGACTACATCGGTCCGGTCTCTTTGCTCTCACCGCTATCCTCAAAAGCACCATCCGGAGATGGAACACCTGATTCCTCGCTGCCGTCGTGGCTCGAGGATGAAGACTTCTCGTTGTCTGCGATATCCGCAAGCGTCTCTTTGCTGGTAGCGTCGGACTTCGGTTCCGAAGTTTCATTCTTGCGACCGCTTGATTCCTGCATGAGCGATCCTCCTGTTAGATGTACGAACCCGCCAAGACCGCCAGGGTGACAACGACTGCGGCATATATACCAGCGACAACGTCATCCAACATTATTCCCAAGCCGCCATGAAGTGATTCCAATTTACGCGCGGGGTATGGCTTGACTATGTCGAAAAAGCGGAAGAGCAGGAAAGCCATGATCACGAAGAAAGGCCATGCCCCCACCCTCGTAAGCGGCACCGGCAAAAGGGCGATAAACTGTCCTGCAACTTCATCGACGACAACTTTCCCCGGGTCCTTGACCTTGAGCACGCGCTCAGTTCGCGACGCCGCCCATGTTCCGCAGAGCGTAACTATTACAATCACGAGGAACTCTCCGGCGAGAAAACCGGAAGTACCAACGATTGGTGGTGTGTCCGTGGGATGACTCAGTACGCCGATTCGAACCATCAAATAGATCCCAACCGCCAACAGCGACCCCCAAGTTCCGGGAGCCAGCGGCAGATAGCCAACCCCGCAAGTTGCGATAACGAGCGCGAGACAATCTTTTGCGGAGCGGGCGGCGCGAGGTACAGGCACGGCCTCATGAGGTTTTGCCACCTTGGGATTCAATTCCTCGCTGGATTCTTTGACGGCCATTTTGGTAGGTAGAAAGCTCCGCGGGCTGAACGTATGTCCTAGCGTTCCGGCTGTGCCGCCTGATGTGCGGTGGCGGCTCTGCCCCACCGTGGCCACTATCTCCAATCTTTTGGGGCTGCGCCCCAAGCTTCGGGCGTAGCCCAAAACAGAAAAGGAATGTCCGGTCGGAAGGTCAGAGACCTACCGCACATCAGGCGGCGGAGGCGTCACGAACGGAGATCGCTCTACTATGCCACTATTCTTCCCACAAGGTCATATTGCTGCGCTTCGGTAATCAACACGTTGACCATCTCACCAGGCATAGGCACGAAACCTTCAGGCGCATCATTAATCAGAACGCAACCATCGATGTCAGGCGCCTGGGTTTCGATGCGTCCCTGCCATAGCAGATCGCTTTCGCTGGATTCGCCCTCGAAAATTACGCGCAATACCTCGCCAACCTTCGCTTTGTTTCGCTTGCGCGAGATACGCGACTGGGCTTTCATCAACCGCGTGCGACGCTGTATTGCAATCTTCGGATCGACCTTGTTCGCTAGTTCAAAGGCCGGAGTGCCCTCTTCATCGGAGTAAGTAAAAACACCAACGCGATCGAATTCGACGTTCTTAATAAACGTTAGCAGCTCTTCAAAGTCTTCATGGGTCTCGCCGGGAAATCCGGTGATGAACGTCGTGCGCACTGCGATGCCGGGCACACGCTCCCGCACGCGCTTGATCAATTTCTCCAACGACGCGCGATTGCCGCCGCGCTTCATTAGTTTCAAAACATTCTGAGACGCGTGCTGCAAAGGCATGTCAAGATACTTCACCGCTTTCGCTTCCTCGGCGAGCACTCCGAGAAACGCATCGCTGATGTGCGTGGGATAGGTATACATGACGCGCACCCACTCGATGCCGTCGGTGTGCGACAACTCGCGCAGCAGATGTGCCAGCGCGTCCTGCTTGCCCAGGTCTTCGCCGTAACGCGATGAATCCTGCGCCACCAGAATCAGTTCTTTCACGCCTTCTTCGGCAAGCTGGTGCGCTTCGGCGACGATCGAGCCGAAGCGCCGGCTACGAAAATGGCCGCGCATCTGCGGAATGAAACAGAAAGCACACGGCCGGTCGCAACCTTCGGCGATTTTTATGAAGGCGTAGTGCGAAGGCGTGGCCAGCACGCGCGGTGTCGATTCGTCGTAAAGGTACGTCGCGCTTTGGTTCCCAAGTGTAACGATTGGCAGCGAACGGGTATTAGTCTGCGGATCGCAGACCGCAAGAATGTCGTTAATCTGGCTGGTGCCGATGAACGCGTCCACCTCGGGCAGCGACGCTTTCAGTTCGTCGCGATAACGTTCAACTAGACAGCCCGCAACTACCAAACGCTGCGCTTTGCCGTTTGTCTTAAGTTGAGCCGCCTCGAGGATTGCCTCAATGGATTCCTTTTTTGCGGCGTCGATGAAGCCGCAAGTATTTACAACAACTGTGTCCGCCTCGCTGGCGTCAGCGGTTAGCTCATATCCGTTTGCCTTGAGCTGGCCCATCATCACCTCGCTGTCGACGAGGTTCTTGGGACAGCCAAGACTGATAAATCCCACTTTATTCATAATTTCAACTTCGTAAATCGCGAATCGTAAATCGTAAATAGTTGAAGGAGGAGTGGCATAGACTTCAGTCTGTGCTCTTCAGCCTGCAACAGCCTAGAGTCTATTCGCTAACCCCGCTGATCAGGCATCCGGAGTCTTTTCGAGACTAAGCAGCGCCTGTTGAATCTCCTCTAATTCTTCCGGCAACAACCGTTGCTGCCCAAACCTGACCCGGTTGTACGCGCGCGTGATCTTTAGCGCTTCGGGAACATCGAGGCTGCCCGCAAACTCCAACGGTGTCAAATCGGCATCGCGCCGGATTCCGCGCTGGGCCAGCAAAGACGTGAGACGCTCGTAAAAGACCACCAGCGACTGGTCATGGCCTGGTTCACGGTTGGAACGCCTCAAAGCGCGCCGCCAGCCAAGGCGCCGCAAG
Source organism: Blastocatellia bacterium (assembly GCA_031371765.1). Classification (GTDB taxonomy): domain Bacteria; phylum Acidobacteriota; class Blastocatellia; order Pyrinomonadales; family Pyrinomonadaceae; genus PSRF01. The sequence goes on along the minus strand of JANMKA010000060.1, from coordinate 6,794 downwards.
CGACGCGCCAACAGGAAAAGCAGCAGCGCCGCGACGGCGGCTATTACAACCAGTACAACACCGCGCAAATCTCTCGGGAGAAGCTGAACTGTTTGCGTAACAACCCTGGAAACAAAGTGACGAAACGCAGCCAGCCGGTTTTGCAACAAGGTCACCAGCGAACGCTGTTCCTGCTTGTCATAACCAACGACGTACTGAAACCACATCAACTCAAACGCTTCGGCATACTTTTCCAGTTGTCCGACAACTCCATTTCTAATTGGCTCGGTGCGGCCGGCGGCCGGCGTCGGATCAAACGTGACCCAGGAATCGGTTTCCGGAAAATAGACTTCCACCCAGGAATGCGCGTCGCTTTGTCTGACTGTGAAGGCGCCCGATGTTTCGTTGAATTCGCCCGGCAGAAAACCATTCACCACGCGCGTGGCGATGCCGCGGGTGCGTAACATGACGGCCATGGCGGTCGAAAAATACTCGCAGTGCCCGACTTTTACATTGAACAGAAAATCCGCCAGCGGATCGGGGCCGCTGGCTTTCATATCAAGTGAATAACCATAGTCACTTTGCAACTGCGATTCGATCGCCCGCGCCTCGTCGTAACGGTTCCGCGCGCGCGCGTTGGCGACCATCGCATTTGCGCGCGCGTTGATGCGCGGGTCGATTGCCGGCGGAAGTTGCAGATAACGCTCAAACGCGACTGGATAAGGCGTGGCGTCACTTCGCATCAGAGCCACGTCAGGGGCAGTTGTGTCGGACAATGCCGTGTACATCACTCGTTCAGAGTCGCGCCGTAGCCCCTGAACCGAGCCCTCGCCGTCCTTCCGGACCAACGAGAAATCGCCCTGAATGGCCACCGGCCGAGGCGCAGCGAACAGCACGGGGGATTCAATCGCCTCGAGGAAGATAGTCTGCGTCGTCAGCCGATGGAGCGACTCGGTGGTGCCCAGCTGGTAGAAGCCGCGCTCATTTTCTAACTTAACGAAATGGCGCGCGTCCGGGGATTTTTTCCAAGCCCGCCCAGTGAATTCATCCAGCGCCACACCGCGCCAACGGAGGTCGCGTCCATTTGGCATTTCGTTCAAACGTACACGCATCACGATGGCGTTGTCCCTCTTCAAACTACCAATCGCACCCAGCGTTACGTTCTCAGAAAATCCTATGAAGTTGCTCAGCGAACTTCCGGAGCGACTAAGCATCGCCGCTCCTGAGCGTGGCGCCAGCAGGAACAGCGGCAAAGCGAGAATGAAGATGAGCAGGAACAGAAACGCCGCGACCAAGGGCAGGCGGCGCGTCTCGACGCTACGTTTACTGTAGCGCCGCGCATGTTTAAAGATGCCGGAGTCAGGCGCCACCAGCAGCCGCGTTTCGGTTTCAGCCATGCTGCGTTTTGTTTTGTAAATTTCGAAAGCGACTATCGTCGTCAACCCGCAAAGCATGTAAACGCTGAGACTGACGAGGAAGACTGGGCTGAAGCTCAAACCCGCGGCCAAGAGTATTTCAAAGAAAGAGATCAAATAAAGAAAGACCCAGTCACGATCTTTCTTTTGCTGCACCAGCTTGACCGCCGCGAGGAAAACTATCAGGTGCGCCAAGGCCGCAACGCCAAGTCTGCCGGCCGGCTCGCCAACCGTCTTCTGGTATTTCCAGTCGAGCAAAAACAGGGGGATCGAAAGGAGCACTGCTACCAGTCCCGTACGTTCGGACAGTTGTCGCTTGCTGCCTTCCAGGGTCCAGGCACCAATCAGAATTGCAAAGAACAAAACAGCCAACGCAAGATTCAATCCGCCCGCCAACACAAGTGCCAGCGTGGCCACGGCGACGGTGGCATAAGAAAAGGCGCGGAAGTAATTCTCGAGACTCATGAACTATTTGCGTGTCAGATAGATCTCAAAGACTTTGGGCCACAGCTTGCCCGTCACCAGCAGTCGCTCGTTGGTTTCGTCATAGGCTATGCCATTGAGCACTGCCTCTTCATCGCTAACTTCCCCCCTGTCGAGGAGTCCAGCCAAATCGATCCAGCCGACAACTGCGCCGGTTCGGGGGGCGATGCGGGCTAGTCGATCCGTGTGCCAGATGTTTGCGTAAATTTCGCCCTTAACGTACTCGAGTTCATTAAGTTGGTTAACCGCCACCCTGCCGTCAACAACGGCGATTGTTTTGCGCACTTCAAAGCTTGCCGGATCAATAAAGCGGATGCGGTTGCTGCCGTCGCTCAGGATGAGGAACTGACCATCGTTCGCGAGTCCCCAGCCTTCACCCTGGTAATGGAACTCGCCCAGCTTCTCGAAGGTCGAGGCGTCGTAGATAAACCCTAACTGATGCTGCCAGGTCAGTTGATAAATCTTACCGTTTAGCAGCGTTATCCCTTCCGCAAAATAAGGCGGGGCCACCTCAATCCTTTGCAGCACCTGGCCGTTTTCTATTGCTACTCGTCGCAAGCTCGATTGGCCCACCCGGCCGGTGCTCTCCAACAACTTGCCATCATGGCAGACTAGTCCCTGCGTATACGCTGCCGGGTCATGCGGCCAGGAATGGACCACCTCGTAGCCGTAAAGCGGAACCGCGCCGTTTCCAGTCTTGAAATTGGCAATTGAGGCACTCTGGCAAGCAAGGGCCGAGATTAGTATTAGCACCGTGCCGATTAAGGCTGTTCGCGGCGATGCCCTTTGCGGCAAGGAAGAAAACAAACTACGCATCATTCCACTTAGTTTAACCGAGCAAAGCTGGATCGACGAAGTTGGGGTGAAAACCTTTGCCTTGCTCCGAACGATGGGCCATACTGTCCGCCGCCAATTCACGCCGTATCTGAAGCGCATCTCGAAATCCTTCGCGAATAGTAATCAGCGAAAGACAATGACGAGTTCCGACCACAACAAAATTCTGGCAATAGGCTTTGGAGCGTTTGCAGCGATTTTCTTGTTCACGTTTATGCTGCTGCTGATCGTGACGACTGGTGTGTTCGTCGCGTTGGGGATTACTTTCGCAAACGAGACTGGCGACAACACTAATGCGGGCATAGGAATTCTGGGTGGCGTTTTCACAATTATCTTCTACGTAACTCTGGGACTGATCTGCGTCTTACCAACAGCGATGGCGGGCTGGAAGATGTTGAAACGAAGAAGAAGAGCTCGATTGTACGGAATCATTGCTTCCGTCGTGGTGCTCCCACTCTTTCCGCTCGGCACACTCTTGGGTGGTTACGGGTTGTGGTTTTTCTTCAGCGCGGAAGGCAAACAGTTTTACCAAACCTTGTAGCGCAGGCGTTAGTTCTTGTTTCGGCGCAGCTGCTGACTGCCTACTGCCGCTGCCGACTACTTATACCGTCGTCCGTGTTTGATCACGATATCCACGTCCTGCAGCAGATCGATGTGTCGCAGCACGTCACCACGAACGGCAATGATGTCGGCATACTTCCCTTCACTCACGGTCCCCACTTGATCCGAGACTTTCATTGCCACCGAAGGCCAATAGGTTGCGGCGCGAATGGCTACCATCGGGTCGATATGGAATTCGTTTACCCAGGCGTCCAGCTCATGCCAGGTACTTTGACTGTGAAAATTCATGGGGATGCCGCTGTCCGTTCCGATGAGGAGTACCACGCCAGATTCCGCCAGTTGTTGAATTTTTCGACCGAGCGTTGGCCGGCGTAAAGGTGTGAGCTGATAGTAGTCGAGTCGTTGCGGATATTTTAGAGACGCCTTGATGTCGTCGATTATTGACTGCGGCAATCCCACCTGCCACGACGGATCATCAAGCTGCTCCGGATTGTCACGCACGTATTCGTAATTCAGCAGCCCTTGGACCGTGGGCGTCCAAAACAACGGGCCGAGACTCATCTTTGCCGTGCGCTCGCGAATCATCGCGATTATGTCTCCGGGATACTCCGGCGCCGACGCCAGTCCGGTGTGCTCGAAACAGTCAACACCAACTGCCAGTCCGCGACGAATTTCTTCGGGACGGTGCGCATGGGCGACGACCGGAAGTTTTCGTTTGTGGGCTTCATCCACTACGGCCTGAACTTCTTCCAACGTCATCAGGTCCTGATCGATGAGTTTGATCACATCGACGCCCGCCTCGGCGAGCGTACGGACTTTGGATCGCGCATCTTCGGCGCCTTTCACGCCCCAGCGAACATACTCGGTGCCGGGATAGGGTTCGTGCTGGATGAACGGGCCGGCGACGTACATTGTTGGACCAGGTAGCTCCCCTTTCTTGATGCGGTCGCGAACGGCAATGCTGGCCTGCAGTGGGCCACCCAGGTCACGCGCGCTGGTCACACCGGCCAGCAACAACTGCCGGGCCGACGCCGGCATGATCACTTTCTCCATCTGTGGCGGGTACGTCTTGTCCCAATGGCCGTAATCGCTATGCCCATTTATCATGAGGTGCACATGCATGTCCCAAAGACCGGGCAATACCGTCATGCCTTCAGTGGAAATGATTTCGGCGCCCAACGGAATTGCCAACGAGCCAACCTGGCCCACCGCTTTGATCCGCTCGCCTTCCACGATGATTACGCTGTTGCGAATGGGAGTGCTGCCATAACCATCGATCAGCGTGCCGCCGACCAGGGCTTTGATTTTTCCACCTTGGGCGTCAACTGACTGCTGAGCGGTCAACAGCAGACAACTACAAATCAGGGCAATGATGTATGAGGTCCAGCGTCGAAACTTTTTCACGGTTCCTCCTAAGAATTGGAAACTAGGAAATTGGTCGCCAGACAATAACGCTGAGAAGTCGTTTCAAGCAAGATCAAAAGGAAATTCGCGGCGCCTACTTACAAGTCTTTGTGCGTCCTTTGGTTTCTCCGTGCCTCTGGTGAGTTTTGCTTAGGCATCCATGGGGCCTATACAAATCTGATTAAGACTAATTGCGAGTAGCCTTGTAACTCTGGCTTGAGGGACTTACACTCCGTTCCAAAGCTTATGTATCTGTCATTTCGACTATTTCTGGCCTTACTATTGATCTCGGTTCCCTCAATCGCGATCGCACAGCAACGCGGGACTCTGACTCGGGCAGAAACGAATGAGGCCGAACGCCGGCTTTCCGACCTGGGTTACTGGACCGGCGCGGTTGACGGAAGATTTGATCCGGCGTCGCAATCCGCATTAATAGCTTTCCAGAAATGGGAAGGCCGGCCGATCACCGGTCAGCTTAATCTCGCTGAGCTCGAAGCCATTCGCGCTGCCGCCTGCCCCAAAGCCAGAGACGTTGGCTACGCTCATATTGAAGTGGACCTGGATCGTCAGGTGTTAATGGTGGTCAATGATGCCGGTGGCGTCAGGTTACTACCCGTGGCGACCGGCAATGAAAAGCAATTCATTGATGAAGGTCAGGAGGGCGTAGCGCACACACCGCGTGGCCGGTTCGTTGTTTATGAGAAAGAATTCGGTTGGCACACGGGCTCCCTTGGGGCAATTTATTTCGCCAATTTCATCAGCGGTGGCGTAGCGATTCATGGAAGTCGTAACGTCCCAAATCAACCAGCGAGTCACGGCTGTATTCGCGTACCAATGTTCGCCGCCCGTGAGGTAAGCAAGCTGCTGCCCGTGGGAACGATCGTGCTGGTTTACGACCAGGTCTCGTTTGTCTCGGCAAAGGAGTGGGTTGCAAATCCGAAACTCAAACAAGCAGGCATGTTGATCAGCGCCGCGGACGACGAAATGGTCTATCGAAACAACTCTAAAGCCAGTCCTAAATCGACTGCGATCAAAAAGGCGCGCCCCAGACTAGTTCGTGCCGACTAAACAACTATAGTTGTTGACTCTTTGCTCTTTGCTGCCCTCTGCCTACTGCTCCTGCCTACTGCCTACTGGTTTAGCCTCTCTAATCAATAACCAGAGCATCAAGACTAATTCGCCGGTCAGTGCCGGAAAGAGAATGTTCGAAACTCTGCCGGCGTACTGCGGTAAGAGGAAAACTGCAAGACTCATTGCCACATACGCGAAGCCACTGACCGCGAGCCACACAGCCACGAAGCGCGGCAAAAAACGCGAGCGGTAAATCAGAAGCGCCAGTGGCAACAGCCAAACGCCCCAGAATATCTGTGCCACGTTGATCCCCTGATTATGCAGGTGCAAAAAGAACATCATCAGCGCCTCACGCTGCGTCTGCGTGAACGCGGCCAAAACATTTGCGCCGCGCGCCGTCAGGATGCCGGCCCCGCCGCGTGCAAGTGTCAGTGCCGCAGTGTCGGTGGGAACATTCACAAAGTAGAGTGCGGAAGGCAGGATGCCGCCAAGTATCACGACGAGCACGGCAAGTTTTTTATCCACATCTTTAAATAGATCGTAAAAGGCGAGCGTCACAAAGATCACGGCCACACCGGTGAACAGATCGGCGAGCATGCCTAAGCGGAAGAGCGTCTCATGGTTAACGATATTGCTCGCGGTAGTCGCGGCGTCAACCCGGCACAATCAATTTAGCGGGAATGTAAATCAATCGCAGCGGCGCGGCGAGTGATAGCAGGTAATACAATCCCGCGCGCCGCCCTGGGTTTTTGATCCAGCTCATGGGGAAACCTCAGTTATGACCTCTCGGGCGAGGGTCGATTGGTTGACTTGAGTTAAATTTCGGCCATACCAATCAATAGGCGCTGCGATGAGGGCGCTCATTAACACTTAGAGAAAAGCAAAAGCCCGCTTGAATTGAATCAAGCGGGCTTTTTAAAATAATCCCGGCGACTTCCTACTCTCCCACACAGTTACCCGCGCAGTACCATCGGCTCCAACAGGCTTAACTTCCGTGTTCGGGATGGGAACGGGTGTGACCCTGTCGACAAAATCACCGGAAAACTT
>JANMKA010000170.1:0-19638 GCA_031371765.1 Blastocatellia bacterium | reverse complement strand
GTTGCCAACAATACCGCTGTCGGATTCATAACCGATCCTCAGTTTCGGGCGGGGAGAAATTGACGCATTTATACCACAGTTGTCGCGGCATCCAGCTATCAATTCGGGAAAGCGAAGGTGAGGCCATGCGAAAAGACTGGTGGCTATCGCAAGACGGCTGCTTGTGGACTAACCAGTAACAGATGCCAGCGCTGGAACGTGTTGATTGATTCGTTTGGTAAAACCCGGACGTACGCAGTTTGCAGGAAAAGCTTATCCGGCAAGGGCCACTCCAGCCTGACAATAGGATTGAAAGAAGCAGGAATGGCCGACGCTGAGGTAGCGGCAGGTTCCGATTTGTTCGCGTTTGAGTCGGCCGTTTTGTTGCTTGCCGAGTTCTGCTGTTCGTAAATTCTAGAAGCAGAAATCAATGCATCCCGCAAACGAATGCGTGCTTGCGTCGGCTTGTTTGTCGCCGCGTCGTAAATCATCACCTCGGTATCAAAGGCCGCGGCCACCTTTGAAGAGTCCGGCGACCACGCCGGCAAAGCATCGCTGAGATTATCGTCAAGCAATCGTTCCGATCCGTCCGGATTGACCAGGCGTGGCCGCCCCGCCGGCAGTTTGTATTCCCTTTCGCGCGCATCCCATTCGCTCTCCCTACAAGCCAGCGCGACCAGCGCGTGATTGTCCGGGGCCCATGCCGAATAAAAATAGATGAGACCTTCGCGGGTAGTCAGAGGTTTCAAATCATAGCCGTCGCGATTGCAGATATAGATCTGCTCGGTACTAAACATTGGGAGGCTGGGAAAAGCAGGAGCTATCGAGGGCAGCGGCGACGCTTGAACATCTTCTGGCAAAGTCGCTCCCGGCGGTGTGGGCGTCGGCGTCGGCTTGACGCCGCGGTGAGCGATAAAAGTAATGAAGTTGCCGTCTGGCGACCACGCCACAGTTTCCGGAAACACGCAGGAAAGATCGGGCGGCGTCAGGTTGCGCAGGAAGTGGCCATCGGACGAATAGATGTCGATACTAAACGCTGGGCCCGGCTGATCCTCGGTGGCGTAAAGAACGAGTGCGCGCTGGCCGTCAGGCGAGCGAATTGTGCGCAGCAGCGCATCATTCTCTCGCCGCGTGTTGAAATCAATTTGGATGGGCTCGATCTTTTCGGGAGTGTCGTCATTCTTAATGTCGTCAGGCACCTTGACGTCGGCCTCAAAACGATATGCGAGCCGTTGCGCAGGCACATCTCGCAAGACGAGCGGGCGCGCTTCTCGGCGATCCAGGATCGTTGAACATGAAGCAGTGAGCAGAACGAAAATCACAAAAGCCGCATAACGTTCTTTAGCTACAAAAAAACGAGGGCTACGCGAAAGGCGTCTCTGGAAATATTTTCTGGATTCGCTCGACTGTTTGGCTGAAGGGGATTTAGTCAACTCGATTCGGCTCTCTGAATTTTTCTGACTCTCCCTTTGGGAGAGGGTTGGGGAGAGGGCTTGTGCGCATCAAGCTTCGCAACCTCCCCTAACCCCTCCCAAATGGAGGGGAAGAAACCACCCCGCTAACGGCCATAGACAAGTTCGCGCGACAACGCCGGCCTTAAGAAAAGAATCGCGCGGATTGTGTCACGTGGCGAAAGATGATCTTCATCGCCTTCATCTGTATCCACACAGTTGTGTTCAAGCGATCGCGAGATCCGTTGCGGCAAGGTTTCATAAGTTGGCGTTGCCGCCACATAGGATCGCGTGGCCAGCGTTCCCAACAAATCGCAGGTTAACTCTTCCGCTCTTTGATCCCTAATCTTCAGGCCCGTCAAAACAGAAGCGCGATTGCCAACCGCTCGAAACAAAACTTTCAAGTTATCCTGACTGCCGTCCGCAATGTGAACCAATTCGTGCGAAAGCACGCTGATAATTCCTTCATCCGAAGGCAGCCCCGCCAGAAAAATAGTGCCAAATATGATGGTGCGCGGATTTCGCATTAAGACCGACGCGTTGTCGCGCGAGTCAACGTCCGGACGAACGTCTTTTACGGCTTCGACGCGCGCAACGGCCCGTTGAATTTTCAGATCCTGTCCTTTAGTTCCAGTTAGGTTGTAATCCCTGGCCAACTGTCTTAACGAAGCGACGACCAGGCGTTGTGCTAACGGCAGCAAACGCTGCGCGCGCTCGGCGCCCGCCACAGCTTCGGGACTGTCTACCGGCAGCGAAGGCCGGGACTGCATGTCATCTATGGGCACGCTGCCCTTTGGATCGCGTACCCGCTCGTTACAAACCGTCTCACTGGCACCTTCGACCATCTCACGCGCTTCGGTCGAAACGCGATCGCGCGAATGGCTGGTCAGTACCGCACGCGGCGGTCGCTTCTGCGCCGAAACTCGTGTCATGCCACGAGGCACAACTGTCGCAACCATCAGCAGCAGTGACAGACCCGTGCCCGAAAGCAATCGAACCAGACCAACATTTCTCCGGAAGAGTCTCATCGGGTTACTTCTTTAGATTTGCCTCAGCGATGTTGCCACGCGGCTTTGCGTTTCTCGCCAAAAGCATTGATGCCTTCGACCGCGTCCTGGGTTTTCATCAGTTCGTGAAGATACATGTCTTCAATTTCTTTCAACGCATCATCAAGCGAGCGCCCCTGCCCTAAATCAATCGCCCGCTTGGCATGTTCTAAAGCCAGCGCCGAAAGCCCGCGCAGTTGGGCCAGCAGCCGCGCTGCTTCCGCTTCAAGCTCGGCAGCCGGAACAACACGGCTGACTAATCCCAACGCTAGCGCCTCTTGTGCTTCGATTATCTCACCGGTCAGCATCATTTCGCGCGCGCGCCGATCGCCGATAACGCGCGGCAATAAGACTGCGGCGACTGGTGGAAATACGCCCAACTTGATCTCGGGTTGTCCAAAACGCGCCTGGTCGCTGGCGATAACGAAATCGCAGAAGGTTATCAACTCGCAGCCGCCACCCAGGGCTGGTCCATTGACGATAGCGAGGGTGGGCCGGCTGATCTGCTCGAGGCTGCGAAAGATGGCATGAAACGAGTCGAGCATTTGAAATATCGTTTCGTGCGCATGTTCTTCAACGCTAACGCCGGCGCTAAAGGCGCGGCAGTCAGGCGCGGCGGCAAACACGATCGCTGCCAGGTCGCGCTGTTGCGAGCATTCGTCCAGCGCTTTGTTCATCTCCTGCATCATTGCGATGTTCAGGACGTTGAGCGGGGGACGCGCCAGAGTAATGCGTGCGACGCGGTCCTCGATAGCGAAATTGATGTGATTGAGAGTGCCTGGCATTGTCTATGAATCCGACTCGCCGCAATTGTACGTGTTTCCTGTCGGTCTAAGCCAATTTGCAGTTAAGAAGCAACTTTCGCAAAACTTTCGCCATTGGTATCGTGTTACCGTCACCACTCTGAAATTCAGCTTGAGATTTAGACCGCAATGCAAAGCTTTACGGCTCGCGTAAAGACTGGAGACTTGGCCCATGCCGATCGTAACGTGTGAAAAGTGTGGCACTAAGAACCGGGTCGACGAGAATCCTCCAGTTGACCGCATCGCAAAATGTGGAAAGTGTAGCGCCGCGCTGACAGGCGTAGCCGCGACGCCTTCAACTAAGCCAGTAACTGTGACCGATCAAAGTTTTTCGCAGGAGATCTTAAATGCTCCGGGCATCGTGTTGTTGGATTGTTGGGCACCCTGGTGTGGTCCATGCCGCATGATCGGTCCAATCATGGAGCAGCTTGCGGCCGAATCCCGGGGCCGCTATCGCGTCGCCAAGTTGAATGTCGACGACAATCCGCGCACCGCAAGCCAATTTCAGATTCAAAGTATTCCCACCATGCTGATCTTCAAGGAAGGAAAGCTTGTTGACCGGCTGGTGGGCGCGCAACCAAAACCGGCAATCGCCTCGCGGCTGTCAGCGCAACTAGCGGCAAAGAGGTAAGGGCAAAGAGGAAAGCGCGGCGTCACAACGCGAAGGTTATTTGGCCCCGCCACTCTCATTCTTCGCGCCTCGCCCTTCGCGCTTTGCTCTTCGCCCTTCACCCTTGGCGCTCTGCTCTTTGCGCTTTGCGCTTTGGCCGTTAATATCGGCAACGCTTTCCCAGTTTTCTTGAGAGGTCCCTTGGCATGTTTAGAAGATTGATCTCCACCTCCGCCACCTGGATTCCGCTGCCGTTACGCCTGGCGCTGGCCACGATATTTGTGGCCCATGGAGCGCAGAAGGTGCTCGGCAGTTTTAATGGACCAGGTTTTGAAAAATGGGTTTCGATCCAGCCCCCATTCAGTTTCATGAAACCAGCGTGGCTCTGGCTCGGCGCGGCGGCGTTCTCGGAACTGATTGGCGGTATCCTGGTTTTTCTGGGCTTAATGACCAGAGTTGGCGCCTTTTTAATTGCCTGCACCATGATCACCGCGCTGGTCGGAAAACACTGGCCGGCGTTCTTTGCGCCGCCAGGAATTGAGTATCCCCTGTCGTTGGTCGCGATTTGTCTTGCCTTATTGATTTCCGGCGGCGGAATGGCTTCGGTCGATCTGGCAATGTCGGGAGGCCGGAGACGATAACCATTAGTGAAGAGTAAATAGTGAAAAGTGAACTGTTAGTCCTTGCGTACTGACGAATTCATCTTTGCATCTATTCATTACTAAGGGTCGTACCCTTGAATTGAGATCCGTGTCCATGCGCTCTTCAATTTTGCATTACTTTTCACTTTTCACTATTCATTTTTCACGATCTTTATGAAGCGCTCTCCACTCGTCGTAATCTTCACGACAGTTTTCATCGATTTGGTTGGATTTGGCATTGTAATTCCCGTGCTTCCTTTCTACGCCGAAGGAACACGCTTCAATGCCACGCCGCGCACCGTCGGCTTTCTGTTCGCGTCTTATTCGGTCATGCAGTTGATCTTCTCGCCGGTCCTGGGCCGCTTGTCCGACAAGCACGGCCGCCGGCCAGTACTGCTGATTTCGATTATTGGCACCGGCATCGGCTTTTTGATTCTCGGTTTTGCAACCACGCTCTGGATGCTTTTCCTGGGCCGAATTCTCGACGGCATCAGCGGCGGAAACATTTCAACAGCGCAAGCTTACATCGCTGATATCACAACGAAAGAAGACCGCGCTAAAGGCATGGGCTTATTGGGAGCTGCGTTTGGCTTGGGATTTATTTTTGGTCCGGCAATCGGTGGAATACTCAGCCAGTGGGGCGTGGCGGTGCCGTTCTTGTTTGCCGCGGGCTTGTGCTTTGCAAACGCGACTCTCCTCTATTTCACCTTGCCCGAGACAGTCACGGCCGATCACCCAGCACGTACGCTGGCAGCAGGGGGTCGTGGGCTATCGCAGTTGGTCCAGTCGTTAAGACAACCGCGACTAGGCTTCTTACTAATCGTTTATTTCATGTTCATCGTCGCGTTCTCGATCATGACAACGACGTTTTCGCTGTACACAATGTTCCGATTTGGATATGACGCAAAACACAACGGCTATCTGTTCGCTTATGTCGGCCTGCTCGCCGTCATTATTCAGGGCGGCCTGATCGGCCGGTTGGTAAAGCGGTTTGGTGAACTGCCGCTGGTGATCGTGGGGGCGCTTTTCTTTGCCGCAAGCCTGTTTGCGGTTCCCTTCGTGGGGCCACAGGCTGGGGGTCTCCTGGGATTGTTGATTGGCGGCGGAATTTTTTCGGCGGGAAACTCGCTGGCGACGCCTTCGCTAACCAGCCTCGCTTCAAAAAGTGTCGGGCGTGGAGAGCAAGGAGGCGTGCTCGGCGTTACTCAGTCTGTGGCGAGCCTGGCAAGGGCAGTCGGTCCGGCGCTCGCGGCAGTTTTGATACACAGCACCATTGCTTACCAGGGCGCGGACGGCAAATCACACTTCATGAGTGATCGCTCGCTGTTCGTAACTTTTTGGACCGGATCGGGAATTATGTTTTTGGCGTTTCTGCTCGCGGTATATTTCACTCGCAGTCACTCGCGGGACTATTCAGAAGACAGCGTCGCCGAGGCGTCGTAGGCGGCAATCCGCCAATAAATTACCTTGCAAACTGCGCTACCGGGCCATCCGTTTTGATAATGTCCTTGAGCGCCGAGTACGGCACCAGCACAAACTGCGGCCCGGCGGCATAGGGCGCTACCTGGTAAGAGTCGAAGTTGATCCCGAGACCACCCTTGGTAATGGTCCAACTGCGAAAGTTGTTTGTGTCCGCACCGGCGCCACGCTGGATCCAATCGTCGTCCAGCATTCCATCCTCGCCCTTCGCCTTGGACTGTTTTTTCAGATCCTGAATGCAGTAGGCAGAGAGCGCTGGCAGGTACTTAGCACCGGGTTTGAAAAGATCGGCGAGTTTTAGCTGCCTGCCGTTGCGCAAATCAAAATTGATGGCGTCGGTGTAAGAGTTTGGATGGGCCGCGCCGGCAGAATACCCACCGATATCAAACTGCACGCTGATCAAATCGTCTTGCGCCAGCGCGATCGAGTAGCCTGCGCCGAGGTCGCTGCCGGTTTCACTTCCTATTGGGTTTTCTTCCCCAGCGCTTTCCGTCATTTGCGCGCGAAACGCATTAACCTGTTTTGTGACCAGCCCCCGCGCTGCCTGGTTAAACTTTTCCGCGTTGGGATCGGTCGACCCGGTTAACTGCGGATACTCGGCATCGATTTCATACTTCAGCTTTTTATTCTTTTCCTTGATTTGGCGAGCGATGATTTCGACGCCATTCGTAAATTCGATCGGTTCCTGTTGTAACGAAAACGCTGCGGTTTTACTGCCGTCCGGCCGGGTCCAATTGCCGGCGATCTCAATCAGACCATCGTCTCCAGTTTTCCAAGTGCCCTTGAAGACGCCCGTCTGTTTCCCGTTTGCGTCAAACTCCTCCAGCACGACATTGTTTGTGCTGTCGATAGTGCCGCGCACGTCAATTTTGGTTCCTACCTTCTGGTAAAAATATGTGCCGCCGAGCTTGTCGGATTCGCGCACCAGCTTCATCTGCAAACCGAGTGCGCTGCCAATTGAGCCTTTGAAATACCATGTTTTGGTTGGCGTGACGCCACCCTGCGGATGCTGAAACTGTTCGCTGTTTGACCCCTGGCTTCCCGTCTGTCGTTCTACAGGCGTGGAAGCTTTGCGGCAGGCGGTAAAGCCGTAGGCTGAAATCAATACCAACAAGATCAGGAGTTGTTTACGGAAGAACATAAATCTTGTGGCCCAACTGCTTGCGATTTTTTGTAAATTTTCTTTGCGCGACCGTGGCCTCAATCGGTGGCCGAATGTGAGCGCGCCATCCCACTCTTCACGATCTCTTCGCGAATGTCTGAAAACGTTAACTGGCATAGTTCACCGCCGGTGAAGAGCTTGTTGCTGGTGACCTCGGCGATTGCAAAAGGCGGTTTTGCGAAAGTTTCGAGCTCGTCATCGGTTTCAAAACTCACTTCGGCCAGCACCAGGCCAAACAAATCTCCGAGAAACATGTCGACTGACCACCTGCGTCCTGCGAATTCAAATGAGTAACGATTCTTGCGAATTTCGTTGGCGTCAAACATTGCCAGCGTTTCCGCCTCCAACGCATTGAGATAAATGTTTGTGATTATCGTGCGCGAGAAATCAGCCGGGTTTGGCGCAAACTTCTGCGTGAATTTAACCGTCCACTTGTTGCTGCGCGGATCGCGCACTTTGCGAATGCGCAGCCGCGTTCCGGAAATGTAGTTGTCCGTGATTTGTAGATGCGGATCAGCGCGCGTCAATCCTTCCGGCAAATCCTGTAGCAGATAGCGCCGCTCGCGCTCCACTCGAGCGTACTTGCTCTCAGCAGGAACGATTGTGTTTTGGTCGGTTAGTTTAGCTACGCCCACGGTGGCTTACCTGTTCATGCCCGAGCGTGCGCCTATAGGCTTCATCGGCATCGGTAAGCGGCCGTCCGCGTCGCGAGTTAGGGCAATGAAAGCCGGATCGGCGCGGAGGGAATCAAACACGGCATCGACGCGCGCTTCCATCATTTCCTTCGAGCGCACCGATTGATAGCGCTCGTATTGATAGAAATGGCGTTTGAGAAACGCTAACGCTTTCTCGCGCTGGCCATTTTGCGCGTAGATAGCGGCCAGGTTGTAAGAAGCGGGCAGCAGCCGCAGATTTGCGCGCGCGATCTTCAGCGCTTCGTCGCGCTTACCATCAGCGGCCATAAAAACCGCGGCGAAAACGATGTTGTAGGGATCCTTCGGATCGAGCGCCAGCGCCTTTTGCGTGTACTGGTTGCCCTTCGCGAAGTCACCTTCCGAGTTCCAATAAACCGCCAGGTTGCGGTAGGCAAGCGCGAGGGGAAACTCGGCAACCGATTGTTCCATCAGGCTTAGTCCTTTTTTGAACTCGCCTTCATGGATCGTCATCTTGCCCAGACCGTGCAGCGCCACCGCGCGAGAAAGCGAGTCTGCCGGCATGTTGCGGATCGTTTCGAAAGTCGTGCGCGCTTTGGCCCAGTCGCCGAGGTGATGACGATAGAGTTCGCCCAAATAACGCAGCGGGGCGGGATCCGCGGGATCCATAGCGTTAGCCTTCAGATAAAACTTTTCCGCGCGCACATATTGCGAGTTCATTTCCGCAACCAAGCCGCGCTGCATGGTTCGTTCGATCAGCGCGCTTAGCTGCCGGTCGAAGACAGGAGCGTTAGGAATCGCAGCGACATCTTCCATTCCAAGTTTCTTGAGTTCCCTGGCTGCGTCTTTGGCTTTCTTGGGAAACATGCATTTCTGCGCCGCTACCGATCGAAAAAGTTTGATGGCTGTCTCTTTGTCACCGGCCGTCGCCTTAGCCTTTGCGTCTTTCAGTTGATCATCGAGCGCGGCTTCACGCTGCTTCACTTCAGTCTCGACGAGTTTTTCGACCTGCTCGACCTTCAACTTGCCGTCGGTGTTCTCGAGTTTCGTAACGGGCGTGCCATCAGGATTAGCCAGCACCGCCACCGGCAGTTTGGAATTGCCGATCAATTTTTCGGCATTTGGAAGTTGAGTGTCCGCGACCTCCATGGAAATGCACTGAGTAGCGTAGAGCGAAAGCGGACGCGAAGCGCGCAAACTCGACTTTTGCAACTCAGCCGCTGACGCGGGAAACCAGTAGAGAACCAATCCCATTGGCGCTGGATCTTTTGCCTCTCTTACTCTCCAAGGCACGTAATAAACTGTGGGCGTCGAGCCACCGCCGCCACCGCCCGACATGCCGCCAACTCCGCCACCGCCACCGCCGCCGCAGGTGGCCCAGACCGGAGAAACAACGAAGACGGTAAGCAAAAAGAACGTTAACGCGCGAGTCAGCAGGGGGATTGAATTTTTCATAATGGTGATTCTAGCCTAGAAATCTCGTCAGAGCCGAGAGCTTTTGGGTGATCAATTGAGCCCGCGCAGCGGGCGAGAGCATAAAGCCTGGGGTGAAGCGTAGCGTAACGCCAGGGACGATGAATTGAAAATAGCAAAGCCCCGGAGAGGGCGACAGCGTCACATCACGCCCAAGGCTGTCGCCCGCTCCGCGGGCTGGCATAATCTTTGGACCACTAACCCGGGGTTACGCTAGGCTTGATGCTGTGGCCTGCTCCGCAGGCTGGAAGTCAGTGACGATCCTTGAAAGTCTTCGCACGCATCAATTTCAACTTTTAGTGCAAAGCCATTGAGCGACGAACGATGTCGCTTCACATCTTCCCGGCTTTCATTGCTGCCAGACGTTTTTCAAAATTCGTAGTATCAACTTTGTCGGCCTTGCCTTTGGCCAGTGCTCGGTCCGCCATTGCAAACGCCTCGTCTTTGCGGCCGGCCAGGTAAAGCAGTTGCGCTTTGGCTGCAAGGTTTCGGAAGGTTTCTTTGACCTTGATCGACTGGTCAGCCCACTTCAACGCTTCGTCCCATTTGTCGTCAGTGGCATAAGCGTTCGCGACTTGTAGCGGGATCACTTCGTCATTGGGATTTGCGGCGATGGCAGCATCAACTTTGGCGCGCCACACCGCTTCCACATTCGGCACTTCAACGGTGAAAGGCACCGCCGCTTTTTCCCAGCGAATCAACACCTGCGCCGAGTTTGGCGTGACTACTGGAAACGAATACTCGAGCCACTCCTGATTGTCATTGACCCACTGCGGTTTTACCTTGACGCGCAAAGTGTCTTTCGCCGGGTCGTAGCTGAAGCTGCCCCACTGGTTCGCCGTGCCATTAAAGACGATGGTCCATTCGTCTTTGGTGGGAATGGAGTGCAGGCTGTAACTGCCCGCCGCAAGTTTTTGCCCGTTAATCAAAACGTCGTCCGTGACAACAAACTGAGTTGCTTCGTTAGCGCCGGTACGCCAAACATGTCCCCAAGGCACAATCGGCGCATCTTTTGGGCGTACGTTTTGATCGTCCAGTGTCGCTTCGCCTTTAGTGCCGGCTTGCGCTGCGACTGGATCGCCCCAAATTCTGCGACCTTTCACACCGGGACGACTGTAAGTGATGGTCACATCGGTAACCCCGACGGTCTGCATCACGGTGGCTTTTTGACTGGGCCGCGGCAAACGCACCGCTGGTGCTTGCGCGAACGCAAACTGCGTTGCTAGCAACACGAGCGTTGCCGCAAATGAAAAACTGGATAAACGTTTACTGAAAGTCATGGCGGGTCTCCTGTTAAGAATGATTGTGCATTATTCATGCGAGCATGATCTGGGACTTTTCCAGTCTTACCAGATCTGGCAGCGATCTTTGTCCGCGCGCACCATTACTTCCCCGGTCTTGCATTGGAACGCTGCCGCAAATTGCGGCATGTTTGAGAGTGGCCCATTCACGCGGAATTTCGCCAACGGATGCGGATCGACGTTAACCAGCAAACGCGCAAACTCAGGCCGCGTGCTGGTCGCCCAACCGCGCGCATAGCCAAGGAAGAATCGCTGCTCGGGCGTGAAGCCGTCAATCGTCACCCGCGGCTTGCCGGTCATTGCTTTCTGGAAAGCGGCATAGGCGACGACCAGACCGCCGAGGTCAGCAATTGATTCTCCGACCACCAGCTTGCCATTTTCGTTCAGTCCTTTTTCGACTTCAAAACCATTGAACTGATCGATGACGCACTGCGCGCGCTCCGTAAACGCCTTGAGATCCGCGTCGGTCCACCAGTTAAAAAGATTGCCGGTTGAATCAAACTGCCTACCTTCGTCGTCAAAGCCATGCGTCATTTCATGGCCAATAACCGAACCCATACCGCCGTAGTTGAGCGCGTCGTCCGCTTCGGCATCGAAGTAAGGCGGTTGCAAAATTCCCGCCGGAAAAACGATCTCATTGATCTGCGGATTGTAATAAGCGTTTACAGTCGGCGGCGACATGCCCCACTCGGTCTTATCAACCGGTTTGCCAATCTTGTTAAAGTCGCGCCGTTTATCAAAAGCGTTAGCGTGAAAACGGTTGGCGACATAGGAACCACGATCAATTTGCATCGCCGAGTAGTCGCGCCACTTGTCGGGGTAACCAATCTTATTTAGAAATGCTTCGAGCTTGACGATGGCCTGCTTGCGCGTGGCATCGCCCATCCAGCTCAGCGTGCTGAGATCGCTTTTCAGCGCCGCCTCAAGGTTACGCACCATTTCCAGGGCGCGCGCCTTGGCTGCCGGCGGGAACGCTTTCTTGACGTAGACTTCGCCGAGCGCTTCGCCCAACACGCGATCGGTGCCGCCGACGCAACGTTTCCAGCGTGGCAGATTTTCAGTTGAACCTTGCAGGACCTTGCCTTTGAAGTTGAAATCCTCGTCAACAAACTTCGCCGACAAAGCCGCCGCGGTGTTATTGATCAAATGCCAGCGCAGGTAGGTTTGCCAATCCGCCAAAGGCACGGAAGTCAGTTGCGAATTCATGGCCTTAAAGAAATCCGGCGTCGCGACGTTAACGTCGGCTTTGGCCGGCACGCCCATGCTGCTTAAGTAAGCCGGCCAATCAAAGCCAGGCGCCAGTGCGCTGACCTGGGCCACGGTCATGCGATGGTAAATTTTTTCCGGGTCACGCAACTCGACGCGAGTCATCGAGGCCTGGGCCAGCGATGTTTCCAGCGCCATAACGGTTTGTGCTTCGCTTGCTGCCTTCGCCGCATCGTCGCCCATCAGTTCAAACATCTTTGCGACATGCTTGCGGTACGCATCGCGCGTGGCTTTGGATTTGTCATCGGTCTTCGTGTAGTAATCGCGGTCCGGTAACCCCAGCCCACCCTGGAAAACTTCCGCAGTCACTTCGGCGCTGTTTTTGAAGTCCTGAGTTGAGTCGGAAGCAAACACCGCGTTGATACCGAGCGAGTGCAGATGCGCGATCTCCCGCTGCAACGATTTTTGATCTTTGATTTTCGCGATGAGCGCAAATTCAGGAGCGAGCGGCGTCAGGCCTTCAGCTTCGATTTTCGCTTCGTCCATACAGGTCGCGTAGTAGTCACCTACTTTTTGTTCGCTGCTGCCTTTCGGCGCTTTTGTATTCTTGGCAGCGGCATCGAGAATCTCGCGCAGGGCGTCGCGATTTTTTTCGTTCAGGACATTCGCCACGCCCCAGCTCGGGAAAGCTCCCGGTATCGGATTTTTCGCCAGCCAGTTGCCGTTGGCATATTGATAAAAATCGCTGCAGGCGGAGGCGTTCGTGTCGATGCCGGACACGTCAAAGTTATGTCCGTTTTGTCCGAATACTGTCAGCACCCCGAACGCGATCATTAAAACGAGGGCGGTGAAAGATTTTTGCGAGTTGGTCATACGGTGCTCCATTATTTCGTACGCAAGTACGTTTTGAGTGTTAAGAAAGCGTAGCTGGTGCTTGAGCCATAAGGGGAGACTGGTGCGAAAAACTGCCATGTATGCGTGCTGATTTCGAGTTTTGAAATTATACGATCAGAACCAATTGGGCGCTATTCGCATACTACGCAACCCGCGAAAAATTAGTTTCGCCATTCGATCTGTAGCGGCATAGGCTTTAGCCGGTGCGCCCTATCCCATCAGCACCCGACTGAGGACCGTGCTACCAGGTTTGCATACGACTTTGCTGGGGTGCGGTGCTTCGTGCTAAAAGTGGCGCGCAGGATACATTCCAGGTTTCGCTAAAAGAGAAAAAATATGAGCCAGCTTTCTGCGCTGCGCGCGTGTGCGTTGTCGGTTGTTGCCTTAGTGGTCTTGCTTTTAACGCCGGCTGCGAACGCGCAATGAAGGAACCGCCACCGCCTACCTGGGGGCGGCGGCCATAGTTCTTAAACCTTGACTAATTCAGCGCTTTGGCATAGAACCACGGCGCTCGATTAATAAAACCGCAGAGGAGTCGACCTATGAAGAAGTTGTTCGTACTGATTTCGCTATTGTCTTTCGTCGCCGCATGCGCTGCGCCACCGGCGAACCAAAATGTAAATACCAGCACCGTTGCCGAGAAACCGTCTGCGCCGGCGATGACGGAAGCTGATGCGATCGCCAAAGAGAAAGCCGTCTGGGACGCCATCACGAAAAAAGACTACGACGGATTTGCCGCCATGTTGGACAGCGGGCAATTGGAAGTCATGCCTGACGGGGTCATGGACAAAGCTACCTCAGTCACGTCGGTAAAAGATTTTGAACCCACTGAAACCACCTTTAGCAACTGGAAGTTTCTCTCCATAGACAAAGACGCCTACGTCGTAGTCTACGACGCAGCCATGAAGGGTAAATACAAAGGAAAAGATTTTCCGCCCACCACCGTGCACGCCAGTTCAGCCTGGGCCAATCGCGATGGCAAGTGGCTGGCTGTCTATCATCAGGAATGCGACGTGATGAACATGCCGCCACCAGCTGCAGCCACAAAGAAACCGGCGCCGTCAGCAGCGACCGCTCCCGCAGCATCAACTACCTCTGATCCAATCGCTAACGAAAAGTTGATCTGGGATTTGCTTAAGGGTGGACAAACCGACGCCTTCGGAAACCTGATAGCGACGGATGCGATCGAAGTTGAACCCAATGGGGTGTGGGACCGGGCCGGGATTATTAACAGCGTTAATGGCGTCGATTTCTCAAAGTCGACTATCAGCGACTTTAAGACGCTCAACATTGATAGCGACGCTGCGCTGGTGACTTATTTAGTAACCAACCCAAGTGCCAAACCGGCTGAAGAGCACCACACAACCATCTGGGCTCTACGTAATGGAAAATGGTTGGCGGTCTTTCATCATGGCACGCCGGCCAAGCACGCGATGAGTTCAGCCTCGCCAGCTATGCCGATGAATTCGGCTTCACCAATGAAGCATGAGATGGCGTCGCCTTCGCCAATGACTCACTCGATGGCTTCACCGTCACCCAAGTAGGAACGGTCTAGTTAGAGGAAATAAGGGGAATCTGTGTTAGCCGACGCTCGGGCGTTGCTAATTTGCAGATCCCCTTTTTTTGTAAAGCAAAGTATTACTTTGCGGCGGTTGCCGGAGATCTACGTCGAGAGGCAATGGGCCAACGCAAACTAACAGTTTGCTTTACTCAGAAGTATCACGACCCGCCAGAAGTAGGTACGAGTAAAGCGCGAGGCCAGTGATACCGGCCACACTGAATTTGATAACTGCGGGAATCGGCGCCGGCGAGATAAACCCTTCAATAATTCCGGCGACCACCAGCAACACCGCAACGCCCATCATCAAGCGGCCCGCTTCCTTGCCGCGCGTTTTCAATGCGTCGCTGCGAGACAGGTCGCCCGGGATCAGCAGGGCGCTGCCAATCAACAAACCGGCGCCGCCGGCAATGAAGATACAAGTCAACTCAATCACGCCGTGGCCCACCATGAACGTCAGCAAGTCGTTGCCAAAACCTGCTCGATAAGTTAGCGCCAGCACCGCCGCAATCGTCGCGCCGTTGTAGGCAAGATAGAAAAGCGTCCCCACGCCAAACAGCGCGCCAAATGCAAAGGTGGCGATGGTCACCTGAATGTTGTGAGTAAAAATTGAGCTGGCGCCGACCTGATTGGCTTCGTTAAGATCTTCCCACCAGTGCGTTTTGGTTTCGATGTAAAGCTCGCGAAATGCCGGGGACACGCCAACCAGTTCGGAAAATTCCGGATCGTGTTTGGTGCCTACAAATCCTAGGACGCTGAAGATGAGAAACACGCTGAACGAAAGCGCGGTGTAGCGCCAGGTGCGGCGAAACGTTTGCGGAAAGTCGCGCGCGAAAAACTTGCCGATGCGTGAGGAGGCCTGCGCGTCCGCCTGGTAGATGCGGCCGTGCGCGCGAATAACCAGGCTGTTCAGATAATTTATCAGGCGCGGGTCGCGCGATTCAGCGCGCGCGATCGCCAGGTCCGACGCGGTGCGCCGGTAGATGCGGCCCAGCTCGCGCACTTCTTCGCGATGTAGGCGGCGCAGCGAACTGCTATCCAACAGCTTCAGCAGCTCCTCAAGACGTTGCCAGGCACTCTTATGCTGGTCGATGAAACGGTCGTTGGACATTTCTGATTTCCAGTTGCTGATTGCCGATCATAACGCGTACTTGGTACTTTGTGCTTAGTACTTTGTGCTTCGTACTCTGTTCTTTATACGTTGCATTCACATTCGTTCAGTGAGCACGCACCAACTTGAGCGACAGGAACAAAGTACAAAGCTCCAAGCTCAAAGTACAGAAAACAAATGCAAATCGGCAATCGGCATTCGGCAATCGGCAATGCGCTAGTCGAGTGTGTACCAAACTTCAGCGAAGGCCGCAACAGCGAAACGGTCGCGACATTGGCGCGCGGGATTGAAACTGTCGAGACTGCCTGCGTGCTCGACAGCCATATCGATCCGGATCATAACCGCTCGGTCATTACTTTCGTGGCGGCGCCGGAAAAGATTGTTGACGCGGCAGTGGCCGTCGTCGCCCGTGCCGCAGACTTGATCGATATGCGCGCTCATAAGGGCGAGCATCCGCGACTCGGCGCCACCGACGTCCTGCCTTTCATTCCCATCAGCGGCGTGACCATGGAAGATTGCGTTCGTCTCGCCCATCAAGCCGGAAAGCGAATTGCAAAGGAGCTGTCGATTCCGGTTTTCTTTTACGAGCAGGCAGCGCTAAAACCTGACCGCGTCAATTTGGAAGATGTACGGCGCGGCGCGCTGGAATTGTTACGCGAGCAAATTGCCGTCGCGCCGGAGCGCGCACCTGATGTTGGTCCGCTAGTGGTCCATGAGACGGCGGGGGCGATTGCGGTGGGTGCCCGGCCTTTTTTGATCGCCTTCAACGTCAATCTCAAGACGCACGATGTGGCCGTGGCTAAACAGATAGCGCGCACAGTTCGCGCGCGCCACGGCGGTTTACCGTTTGTTAAGGCGCTCGGTTTTACCCTCTCAACTCGCGGGCTGGTCCAGGTGTCGATGAATTTGGTGAACTACGAAACTACCGGCATGACCGCGGCTTACAACGCGGTGCGCGCCGAGGCGGTGCGGCTGGGCGTGGAAATCGACAGCACAGAAATCGTTGGGTTGGTGCCGGAAAAGGCGCTGGACAGCGAAGCTGATTATTTCCAGAAGCTGGAAAACTTTTCAGAGGATAAGATTCTTGAACATCGACTGCTCACCTGCTAAGAGCGGGGGCATGCCCATCTTCCCGGCCTTGAGCTGAACTATATTGAGAGAATGCCAGGTTGTAGCTAAAAAGTCAGCAGGATGCGAATTACTTCCGGATCCTCCCAGGTGGGGAAAGGGGCATGCCCCCGCTCTTCGGTTTCAGGATCCTAGTCCAATAATCTCTCGCCGCAAGCGCGCATGCTGCTGCATCAGCTTTAAATATCTCGCTTCGTCGCGGCTGGCCTTGGCCTGAATGATTTCCACAAGCTGCCGTTTCTCGCCCGTGGTCCATTCGTCAATATCCCGGAACATGCTCGACAGTACCGCGAAATCGCGTAGCGCTGTTAGCTCCGTCTCACGCCACTTCCTGGCGCGAATTCCTAAAGCCTCCGCCAGGGATTGGACCGCAGCGTCACGAATTCTTTCAGCATCCCCTTTGAACTTAGCCGCCATCTGTCGTTGCGCGGCAAAACCAACATTGCGAACCTGAAACCGATCCCAGTCTCCAACGCGGTCCTGGTCCAACTCAAAGATCATCGGTCCCGCAGCAAGTTTGCGCAGCGTGGCCGCTGAGGTTCGGTACGCAGATCGGGCTGCAAGTTTTTCTTCTTCGCGCGCCACCAGTTTTCGGATCGCCGGCTTTGTCGAACGAAAGCCAAGCTTGCGATAAAACCAAAACGCTCCCGACTCAATGCCCTCTTCGTTTTCGTAACCAATCTGATAAGGGTCGAGCGAAAACGCAGTCACGCCCAGCAACCGCCTAAAGATGTTCAGCAGGCGCGCGTAAAGCCAGGCCGTTTCGCCATCGCGAAATTGGTAGTAAAGATTAAAGCCGCTTTCCATTCGTTCAAAAAGCGAAAGCCCTTCGAAATATCCAACCGGCACTCCATTCTTGAAAATCAAAGCCGCGTGATAAGCGCGTAACGGCAGACGCCATTCGGCGGGTAAGCCAGTCACAAAAATATCTACGCCTCGTCCGATGTTGGTCCTAAAAACTCTCCTGGCATCGCCGTGCGTGAATCCATACAGCTCGCGGTAACGTGTCGTTGATGCCTCGCGAGCCATGTCGAGAATAGCCTCGCCCTGCTTCGGCGACAGCAGTTGCAGCGGTGGGGACGGCTTCTCGAGTTCCTCGCGCAGCGATACATCTTTGCGGCGCAGTAACGGCTCACGATGAACGAAGAGCTTGCGTACCGGAAGACGCATGCCGGTCCGCGTTGCGCCGTAAGCCGGTTTCCAATTCACATAGAGCTGCTGCGAATCGTAGAGTTCCGCTTTCTCTTTTTCAGTCTTCTTTAGCGAAGCAAACTGGCGGAAGAGCCACTGCAAATCTTTTTCGCCACGCGGACGCGCCGCGCGCAGCCAGTCTTGAAAGGGAATATTCGCCTCGACCGCCGCGTCATCTTCCAGCAACGGCATAAACCGGGGCCACGTCTGGCCCAGACGATTTCCATCTTCAAACCAATCCCAATAAAGGCTCACCTGGCGCGGGTGGCGTTTCAATAGCCAGCGAACGATAAAGAAACTAAAGGTGTCGGTGACAGAAAGGCCAGCGACGCCCGAGACTTCCGGATGCTCAAGCGAGTCCAGATCGATTTCAACGTCGCGCAGAACTTCAAGCCTTTTAGGAAAGCTTTTCAGAAGGGATTCGGCCAGTCGTCGCGCGCGCGCGCTTTGCGGGTAGGCGGAAATGAAGAGCAGCAACTCATGAAAACGGACAATGGATTCCGCGTCATTGATATTTGCTCGGCCAATCCGCGAGAGAAGTTGCTCGAGTTTTCGGCTACTGCGTGGCTCGAAGCTACGGCGTAAAACATCGAGTTGATCCAGAAGATGATTGAGATTGTTGGCGGCGGGCGTCATGTTTGGGGAGCGCAGGCGTCGCGCCCGCCGTGGTCAATTTTTCGAGCTAGTGGCAACCCTATCTCAAATGCTTGCGCATGAACGTGGCAATCTTCCAGGCATCGATCGCTTTCCAGGGCATGTCGGCCATGGTGTAGTGGCCACACGACAGCCAAACGACATCGAGTGGTAGGTTGTAACGCCGCACTTCGGCGATCGTTTGCTTTGTCAGATCGATCGGAAACGTCAGGTCATAGCGCGCCGCAATAAAGCGCATCGGGCGCTGGCCTATCTCGGGCAAACGCGCGATAAAGGGCACCGGACTAATTGGCGCCCAGTACTCGCGCAGTTCCTCAAGTGTCAGATGATCGGCAAAGCCTTCGCGCAGATGAAGAGTGGACAGTCCGCGCCACGCCACGTCGGCGACATATCCTGAGACATGATTAAAGGTGCCGGCATTGATGTCGGGCTCGTGCGCGAAAGCGAGAAACGCGATGCACGATCCCACGCTCGTCCCCAGAATTCCAATCCGTTCATAGCCTTCACTTTTGAGCCAGCGCACCGCCGCTCGAGTATCAAGCACGCCCTGCCGCATCGATTGGATCGTGCGGCCGACATTCGTGCTGACCAGATGATCGGCGCGTTCAAGATCCGCCGGGCGACGTTCCTGGTGATACGGCAGCGTCAAACGCAGCGCCGACATGCCAATGAAGTTAAAGATGCGGCAAGCTTCGACGTGGCTTTCCGGCTGCGCGTTCCACTGCGGCAAAACTACCACAGCCGTTTTCGGCTGGCGCGCTCGCTTTTCCTTAACTGGGAAATAGCGCGCGCGCGCCAAATTATTTTCCGCATCAGGCGTGTGAATAGCGCTGGTCCAGGTTAACTGATCGCCGCTCAGCGCAAAGTCAGCAATTTCAGGCAGCGCATAAAAGTGCTCGCTGTCAGCCATCGCCTGCCGGCTGTATTGTTTGAGCACCGCGCGCGGGTCAGCGCCATTCACATGGTCCATGATGAATGATAGGCCCCAAGCAAACGGCCGCACCAGGCGATTATTGTCTCGCTCATGGGCGGCGCGTTCGCGCCAGTGCATAAATGATTACCACAACACTCGACTAACCTCAGTTTGCTGTCAATTCAAAGGCGCAATCCTAAAGGCGCATGCTGACGAGATCAAGCGGCGCTAATTTGGTCAATGCAGTTGGCCCGTTGACTGCGGCTTCGCCGCATCGCTTGATGGGATTGAGCGGCCCGGTTCCCTTATTCAGCACGAAGCGAATGGGTGCGAGTTGGAATCTTCAACTGCCGGCAATTTGGCTGCCCAGACTGGCCTGGAGAAT
>JANMKA010000160.1:0-1998 GCA_031371765.1 Blastocatellia bacterium | reverse complement strand
CGTCAAGATTTCAAGCTGCCAACAGAAGCTGGTTCGATGAGCCGCGACACAACAAAACCCCGGCTGGTAGTCCAATTCTACAGTCTAGCCGGGGTGATACTAAATACGTGACGGCGCAAAATATTTTTTCGCGACGGTTTCGATTTTCAAACCCCTGGAAGTATTGCCCAGTTCTGATGCGTGGGAACTCTGCAGGGTTGGACTTTTCTACGCGGTTTTAGGCGAAAAAGTGGCAATTGCCAGCCTGCCGACTGAACAGTCGCGGCCGATTACCAGTGACCCATCAACACGAATGGCGACCAAAAAAAGGGATGATTTCTTGTTTTCAAGGCGCTTAGTTGCGCCCGACGCAAGGCCGCGCCGGCAGATCCAGTCTCACGCAAATTTCTGTAGAACTCAGCCATCAATTCAGCCGTAGCGTCGTCATCGACCGTCCACAGACTCAATAGCAAGCTCGGCGAGCCGGCGGCGAAAAAGCCCCGAGCCAGACCGATTACTTCATCGCCCGGCGCCACGGCACTGACGCCCGTTTCGCAGGCACTTAGGGCCACAAGTCCGCAGTCAAGATTCAGGCCGTACGCTTCGCGAACTGTTAACCAACCATCCCCCAGTTTCAAGGAGGAGAACAACGGATTGTCGGGACGAAATTGACCGTGACAGGCAAGATGAACCACATCAGCAAGCGGCGCCTCACTTCGCAAGGCCTGTATGGTTGCATCGTCATCAAGCAAAGTAATCGCCTCGGGAAATAGCGGTGCGATTGCCTGTATCTCGTCGCGAACGCGAGGTGTTTGTTCGTCAGCAACTCCCAATAGCAACGCCTTCCGCAAGCTCGGATGAGATCGCCGAAGACATTGTTGGAGCACCAGGGCGCTGGGTGCATAGGAGACTTCGTGTCGTTCAATCAAATAGGATGTACCATCATGAAATGCCTGAAAAGGAAGATAGTGAAGCGCGCGGTGCGGCACGATCACCAGGCGGCGCTTTCCCATCACATCTTCAATCGGGCGCAAAAGGAGATCGTAGAGCGACTGAAGATGATGCCTAGCTCGACGTTCTAGAGCCGGCAAATGACGTCGCACCTTTCCAGAGCCGTGTCGCAGAGAATCAATCTGAAAACGAAGTTGAGTAACTTCCGCGGTGACTGCTGCTTCACTGCCAAGATGGCGTACGGTCTTGATGCTTTTGTCAGTTATCACAAACGCCAATAGCTCGTCATCAATCGTCGCATACTCTACTAAGCACGAATCAGCTCCCAGCCTGCGCTGCAATTCCGCGATATCAAGCGTGTCAACCTGAGTAAAGATTTTTGCGCTTCTGTGCTCTAACTGACGCATGATCTCGGAAGTCTTATGCTCGCGTTCCCGAAGAGCTTCCTGCAACGTCTGAACCTCGGCATGACCGAGTCTGGCCTGAGACGCTGGACGATTGAGCCGGTTGTACAGATAGTTCAATTCCTGACGGAGATCCTCGATCTGGTGCAGGAGATCAGCTTCAAAGGAGTCTCGCGGTCCGGCCTGCAGGCTCAGGTCACCGCCGAGAGCGTCGGCGAGAGCACGAGCGCGCGCTCTTTCCAGATAGCCGAAAGCTTCCGCCACGCGACTGGGTTCCTTAGTTCCACTCGCAAGGCAAATCCGCAGCATCTCGGTGTACGGTACCAACTTGTCTGAGAAGAAGGCCGTGCGAAATTCTTCGCCGGGCAGCGGCGCTCTCAACTCTTCAATTACGCGTATCGCGTCCTTAAACGCCTGCTCCGCAGAATCAATATCGCCGGTCTGCACAGCAAGGAGGCCGAGCGACGTAGAACAATGCGCGACAATTTGAGGCTGTTCATTCGGAATTGCTTCGCTGAGTGCTTGTTCGAGAATTACCTTGGCTTGGGAGGTATGGTTCTGCGCGCGCTCAGCCTCGCCTCTGAGCCACTGCGCAAGCCACAGCTTCCGCCGGCTGCCGGAGCTGGCAAGTTTCGGTTCAGCTTCGGCTGCCGTGAGCGCTGCA
>JANMKA010000157.1:0-54080 GCA_031371765.1 Blastocatellia bacterium | reverse complement strand
CAATAATTTGTCCATCGCCGCCTGCACCTTCTGATTTGCGGACGTCGTGCAAGCGGTGACCTTGCCGTTTTTCCGGTAGCTTTCGCACGCTTCATAGCCACCAATCGTCGGACACTTGTAGGAACCTACGCCGGGTCGGGTGCAGCCGCGATTCAACAGGTCCGTGTCCGCGTTAATCGGAGCAGAATCCGCGCTTAAGTGGGGCCCGACCGAGGTCGGTTGCGGCCACACATAGCCTTCAATGCCAACAAACTTGTAGCCGGACTTGGTGAGCGCGTTAGCTTTCTCGTCTTCGCTGGTGGTGTAGAAATAGTCGTGCGAGGCCGGGCGGCACACCCGATCGACTAAGTTTGCGGCCACTTGGAGTTGTCCTGGATGATAGAGTCTGTAAAGCGGAACTGTGCCAACCAGCTGCTTTTGAGCAACGTATCCGGTGATGCCACTGCCATCTAACTCCCACGGGTAGTTAGTCCCACCCATTTGGCTTGGTCTCGGCTCTTCGTGGAGCTTTTGTTCCTTCTCGTGCTGGCTGGTGGTGAAGGTGAAAGCAGCTCCATTAAACTCATTCCCTTTCGGGCCTACAAACCGCAGTTGTATTACCAACACGTTTAGCGCAACCGTTCCTGGAGCCTGCCCATTCAGGATGTGCGCTGCCACGCCTTCCGAAGACCATCCTGCGCCCATCGCTTCCAGTCTTCTGTTCACGTCAGTGGTGTAGAAATTAATGCCCGTTGAAGGTGAATAGAGCCGGTAGAGCGGTACGGTATGCACACTAGGCGGCGGCGTATTGGGGGCCGCGTGCGCGTTAGCCCGACGGAACAGTGGAGACGTGGTCACCAGGGAAAGTAAACCTACAATCAATAGAAAACTAATTGTTACCGGTCGTGTCAATTCGCGTCTACTTAAATCCTTAGCGCTACCGACCGTTCTTAACCGAATCAGCGTTCCTCGGTCCTTACTGCCATTACTCGAACCCCACGGGTCGTGCAGGAATTTCTAGTTTTTTGCAGCCGGCTTTTGCAGAATGATCAGGTTGTTCTGAGGTTGTGCAACGGTTAGGATTTGACGCAACGCGTTAAGTTGGATGTAGCGCGGCACCGGTGTCTTAATCAACTCTGGTATCCGCACGCTCACCTCTCGCGGTTTAGCCTTGAGATAAAACACATCGGCGATGTTCTGCTTCGCAAAATCGAAGGTGCAATACCAATAACCCTTATCGCCCCAGTCTGCGCCGGCGCTATTGCGAATAATGAAATAACCGCCCTCAGCCGGCGTGCCTTTCGCATATCCCACAATCGTCATCGAGTGTCCGTAGAAACTTCCCCTGACTCTCGGGGAATTCTTGCTCCAGGCGGTGACCCCAAGCACTTTTGCGCTCTGCATGTCACCACTCAAACTCCATCCGGCGGCGACTGGTCTTCCGGCATCGAGCTGCGCAATGATCTGGTTGATGTCTTCATCCGTTAGCCCCCAGGGATTAGGGCCGGGCGGAATTTCACGAATATAGACGGGAATGAATTTCACATTGTTCTTACCGTCCTGCTGGAGAGTTTGGGACGGAATGTTGTTTGGAGTGTAAGTAGTAGTACTTGTCGGAAAGTCAGCTTCTTCGACGATTCCGAATTTCAAGTAACCACCAAGAATGTTGTTGAAGAAATCGCCATCGTCTTTGGCGCCCTTAACAATGTCCGTCACCGCATTCAGGTAATCTTCGGAAAAATCCACGCCCTTTTGGTTCGTAGCTTTTGCCGTTTCATATTCCAGCAAAAAAGTCGTAGCGTAAACGGAGCAGGTATTACGACTTCCCTGGGTTTTGACTGGAATGTTAAAGCTCGTAATTTTGGTGCGTAAATCAACTTTCTTCGGTGTCTGCGCAACGGCAGCAAACTGAGCCCACGCGGTCAAAGCGAAAAGCACGATGGCGCACTGAATATTCTTTTTCATTTTGTTTCTCCAATTGTTTCGTTCATTCTTCCTCGTAATTCTCATTTTCAGTTCAGGGTCTATCCGTCTTCCTGATTTTTGACGACTGACGCCCGCGCCCGATTGAGAACCGTTTACTGTTTCTTCACGGAAGCAGATTTCACTTTGCTCAGGTCGACGTCCTGCGTCGTGCCATCTTTCATGACGATGTGCAGCATGCCCGAAGTCGGCAGCCCAAAGTGCGTGCCGACGGTTTGCATCAGGTTCAGACCCAAATCAAACTTGCTGCCCTTGCCGGGTTTCGCAGCCGAACTCTCTAGGGGTGTAGCGGTTGAGGCGTCGGGCACAGGGGTATCCGTCGCGGGCGGTGTCGCTTCTTCTGTAGGTGAAGGCGCTGCAGCCGAATCTGCCGGGGACATGACGGCCTCAGCCGTTGGAGCGGGTGCGGCCAACTCAACCGGTCCGGCGAGCTTAATTGCGTATTCGCCGGCGTCCATATCGAACGCCAGCCTCAAAAGCAATTGTTGTTTGCTGGTGACTGTGAATTTCTTGACGCCCCGCTCGTTCGTCGAAGTTGCGCCGGGGTAGTAATAGAAAATTTTGCTCGACTCACCGTCGAAGATTTCAACATCTGCGTTCGTCGAGCCTGACTTGGCTTTGAGGTCGACCGTAACAACTACCTCGCCAGGCCCGGCAGTAAAGCTGTAGTAGTACTCAACCTTCTTGCCTGTGCCGTTGCCCTTAATCGTATTTGAGGCAAGCGGAGTTGGGTTATCCCGATCGCTCGATTGCGCCAGTGCCGCGCCGTTTACTGTGAGCACCATTAGCAACGCTGTAATTGTTAGTAGTAATTTCATTTTTCAACCTCCGTTTTAATTATTGCAATTAGGAATTTGAAACCTTTCGCCGTCGCACCGGGAAACTCTTCACGCCCCTAAGATCGAGTTTGCGCATATCAGCAAATGCCCTTCGGGTGTTTCCACGAAGTGGACCTCGCCGGCCTCAGCCCGGCTGTAGATAGTGCGCGAGCTGACATTGGCGATGGTTGCGGCTTCGTCCGCTGTGAGCATCACTATTTGCCCGGAACAAACTGAGCACCACTGGGCACTCGCACCTTTGCTCCTCTTCAAGACGATTAGCCGGCTGCGGTCCGTCGTTATCTCGATTCGTCTCTTCGTTTGCGCCACCGCCTTTCGATCGGGACTGTCGTCGACTTGATAAACCTTCCGTCACTCGCATTGTTTCGCCGCGCGCCATGGGATAAGATTTCGACCGCGTTAGTTCTGCCCAGATCATCATCATTGGCCTCGACGCGGGCACAATATTCCCCTGGC
The DNA here is from genome assembly GCA_031371765.1 of Blastocatellia bacterium. Taxonomy (GTDB): domain Bacteria; phylum Acidobacteriota; class Blastocatellia; order Pyrinomonadales; family Pyrinomonadaceae; genus PSRF01. The sequence goes on along the minus strand of JANMKA010000157.1, from coordinate 50,823 downwards.
AACTAAAAAGTCCTTTGCAAGTTTTCATTTATTTCTGAGAGAGTTCTCGCAGAGTTCTGAGAAACGTAAATGAGCACGAATTCAAGGCGTTTTTATGATTTCGGACCGTTTCGGGTGGACGAATCGGAAAGGCTTTTACGTTGTGACGAGGAAGTTGTGCCACTGACCCCGAAGGCTTTTGAGATGCTTTTGGTGTTAGTGGAGAGCCGCGGCCGAGTGCTGACGAAGGAAGAACTGCTGAAGCGCGTTTGGCCTGACACCGTGGTCGAAGAAGCGAACCTCTCACATAACATTTACAAGCTGAGAGAAGCGCTCGCCGAGAGAACTAACGGACAGAAGTACATTGAAACGGTGCACCGCCGGGGTTACCGCTTTCTTGCCGAGGTTACGAGCACCTCGGACTCAGACTTTGAGATTCTGATTGAGGAGCGTTCCCGCGCTCACATTCTGATTGAAGAAGACGAAGCCCCGGCTCCCGCGCCCGTAACCAACGCAGCGCCTAGGGAACCCTGGGTAGAGTCGCGAAACCCCGGTGTGACCCGCTTGCCACTTGCGAAGCCCGTACTGATGATTGGCGTGGCAGTAGTGGTGATTGGATTCGCTGCCGCTTCCTTTCAGTTTTGGAAACCTCGGCAGCCTGCTCATGCTGACCCAACTACGGCTTTGCGCTCGATCGCAGTTCTCCCGTTCAAACCCCTGGCTGCCAACGATCGCGACGAATCGTTTGAGATGGGCATGGCCGATACTTTGATCACAAGACTCAGCAGTATCGGGCAACTTAACGTGCGTCCCACCAGCGCTGTCCGCCAGTACACCGGCCTCGAGGATGAAGCGGTGAAGGCCGGGCGAGAATTAATGGTTGATGCGGTCCTCGATGGCAGCATTCAAAAATCCGGCGACCGGATCAGGGTTAGTGTGCGCCTCGTTCGTGTAGATCAGGATCAGACTCTTTGGACAGAGCAGTTCGATGAAAAGTTGACGGACATTTTTACCGTGCAGGATGCCATCGCCCGGAGGGTGGCTGACTCGCTTGCTTTGCATTTGAGCAGCGATCAGAGAAGCTTGCTGGCCAAAAGGTACACCGAAAACGCGGAGGCATATCAGCTCTACCTGCGCGGCCGTTACCACTGGAATCGGCGCACCGCGAAAGGCATGACCTATGCGGTCAACTACTTCAAAGAAGCTATTGAAAGCGATCCTTCGTATGCCCAGGCCTATGCGGGACTCGCTGACGCTTACTCTCTGCTTCCTGAATTCAGCAACGCTCCCTTCCATGAATCACTTGCAAAAGCCAAAGCAGCGTCGCTAAAGGCGCTGGAGCTCGACAACACGCTTGCCGAAGCACATGTCTCGCTGGCTTATGTAAAAGTCGCTGAATGGGATTGGGCCGGGGTTGAGGATGAGTACCGGCGCGGCTTGGCGTTGAATCCAAATTATGCGACGGGGCACCAATGGTATTCGGAATATTTACTCTTAGCGGGACGGACCGACGAAGCTTTGAAGGAAATCAGACTGGCCCAGCAGCTGGATCCGTTGTCTCTTATTATCAACAGCCGCGTGGGCATCACTTTGTACTACGCCCGCCGTTACGATGACGCAATCGTATCGTTGCGCAAGACTCTTGAGTTCGACCCTAATTTTATTCTCACCCATGTTTTCCTTTACGGCTGTCTCTTTGAGAAAGGTATGCATCGGGAATCGATTCCTCACATAGTCAAAGGATTCTTTAACGTGAATACTCAGGACGAGAAGACGCGGATCGAAGCAGCGCTCACCGCGGCTTACGACGCGGCGGGCAAGCAAGGCTTGTGGGAAAAGGTGCGTGAACTGATGAAAGGCGCGGTGAAGAAAGACTACAACTATCCTTACACCATGGCGGAAACGTGCATGCGTCTTGGCGATAAGGACGAAGCATTCTTTTGGCTGCAAAAAGCGATGGCTGTAAGGCATCCCGGCGTCGCAGCCTTAAGAGTGGAACCGGCGATGGATGGCCTGCGTTCAGATCCGCGCTTTGCGGACCTCTTACGCCGCATAAGCCTTTGATATGCCGCTCCGCCTGCTACCCCCCGGGTCCTGAGTTCCACGAAAAATGAGCGACCAGTCGCGAAACAATCTTTACGAGTTCGGCCCCTTCCGACTTAACGCCGGCGAGAGGCTCTTACTTCGTGGTGACGAAGTTGTGCCGCTCACTCCGAAGGCGTTTGAGATGCTTTTGGTGCTGGTCGAGAGCGGCGGCCGGGTGTTAACCAAAGAAGAATTGATGACGCGCCTGTGGCCTGACACTGTCGTCGAAGAAGCAAATCTTTCGCACAATATTTACAAGCTGAGAGAGGCGTTGGCCGGCGCAAGCAACGGCGAGAAGTTTATCGAGACATTGCCCCGAAGAGGTTACCGCTTCCTGGCGAAAGTTAGCCGGACCTCGCCCTCGGACTTTGAGATCCTGATTCAGGAGCGTTCGCGCGCTCACATTCTGATTGAAGAAGACGATGCCGCTGACCACCCAGCGGTAATTGAGCCGGTGCTGAGCGAACGCTGGATTGAGCAAAGCAACGAAAGAGGATCGAGTCAGTCGCTGCCGTCTAAACCTTTGTTCGTCATCGCAATGCTGGTAATTCTTGGAGCAGTAACCGCCAGCGCGCTCTATTTCTGGAATGTACGACAGCCAAATGCCGCTCACCCGACTCCGGTGTTGCGTTCAATCGCAGTCCTGCCCTTTAAGCCCCTGGTTGCCAACGATCGAGATGAATCGTTGGAGATGGGAATGGCCGATACGTTGATTAGCCGGCTCAGCAGTATCAAGGACCTCAACGTACGGCCCTTCAGCGCTGTTCGCCGATATACGAGACTCGACGATGAAGTAGCCAGGGCCGGCAGCGAGCTGAACGTTGATGCCGTCCTCGACGGTAGCATCCAGAGATCAGGAGACCGGGTAAGGGTAAGCGTGCGTCTGGTTAAAGTTGAGGGCGGACTGGTTATCTGGAGCGATCATTTTGATGAAAAGTTTACGGATATCTTCGCAGTGCAGGACGCAATTTCGCGCCGAGTCGGAAACCAATTGGCGCCGAAACTGAACGGCAATCCAAGAGCAGAATTAGGAAAGCCGGCTACTGCGAATACCGACGCGTACGTAGCGTACGTGAAGGGCCGCTACTTCTTTCGAAAGTTTAATCCAGCGGACCACGAACGCGCGGCCCATTATTTTGCTGAGGCCATTGCCAGGGACCCGGAATACGCCCTTGCCTACGCCGGTCTCGCTGATACGTACGCCTCGTCCGCGGTGAACAATTGGATTCCCTCGAAAGAAGCTTTTCCCATGGCAAAAAGGGCTGTCAGCAAGGCTCTGGAGCTTGATGGGAACCTGGCCGAAGTTCATCTCACTTCGGGAGCTATTACGATGCTATACGATCTGGATTGGGCAACGGCAGAACGCGAGTTTAAACGGGCGCTGGAACTGAATCCCAATTACTTGGAGACCTACGAAGTCTATTCATACTTGCTATCCTGCACGGGCCGGCTGGACGAAGGCATTGAGATGGCTAAACGTGGTTTGCAAGTGGATCCACTCTCGGTCGCTCTCAGCGACGACGTAGCGGGAGCGCACTACTGGGCACGTCACTACGATGAAGCAATCGCGCAAGGTCGCAAATCAATTGAGTTGGATTCAGGCCATGCCGCAGCCTACTTATTTTTAGGCCAGGCGTACGACCTTAAAGGAAGTTACGCTGAAGCTATCGCCGCATATCAAAAGGCAATCGAGCTTTCCGAGCGGACCACAAACATCCAGGGCTTTCTGGGTCATGCTTACGCACGCTCAGGCAGAACAGGCGAGGCCCTGAAAATACTGAATGAACTTAAAGACACTTCCACCCGCCGCTACGTTTCTCCTTATGATCTGGCGATGGTGTATACCGGGCTCGGCGATAAGAACAACGCGATAAACCAGCTCAACCGCGCTTATGAAGAACGCGCCGGTTGGCTCATAGCCCTCAAAATTGAACCAATGCTTGATCCGCTCCGCTCTGAACCAGGTTTTGTTGCGTTGGAACGGAAGATGAACTATCCGGGAGGAGCGCTGCCGGCGCCAAAATAAGAGTCGGCTTGCGAATCCGATACGTGACATGCCCCTCCTATCGGCGCTACTTTTCCCGCTTCCGATGGATTCGTGGCGCAGGCAAGTGAGGAGCAACAGCAAAACTTTGTAGGGTGCTCCAAAATTCTGGACGTTGTCCTAAACCGCAATCCTCAGTCTACCTGCGAGTCAGAAACCTTTGCGCGGATGTTTGCGTACTAAACTGCGCAAGTTAATCCTTTATTTGGAGGTTCTGACCTCCGGTTCTGCGATTTGCCAGTTAACCCTTTTTGAGCCCGTTGCTTCACTAAATCAAGGAGATGATCATGCGTAGAGTCCTACTTATGCTGGCCGCGTTGGCGCTGCTCGCCACCACCGCTGCGGCGCAAACTGCCGAGGAGATCGTAGCCAAGTACATCAAGACCGTTGGCGGCGCCGATAAGATTCAGTCGGTCAAAACGCTGCGCAAGCTGGGCACGTTCAACGGCGGCGGCGGTTTTGAGGCGCCCATCGTCGAGGAGAACAAGCGCAACAACATGGTGCGCCAGGAATTTTCGCTCCAGGGATTGACTGCGGTTAACGCTTACGACGGCCACACTGGCTGGAAGATTGAGCCGTGGCAGGGCAAGAAAGATGCGGAACCCCTGGGCGAGGAAGAGATGAAACAGATCGTCGAGGACTCTGATTTCGATGGCCCACTGGTCAACTATCAGCAAAAAGGAAATAAGGTTGAGTATGTGGGCATGGAGCCGGTCGAAGGCACCGACGCTTTCAAACTGAAAGTGACGCTGGCTAGCGGCGACATTCGTTATTACTTTATGGACACCGACTACTACGTTCCCATCAAGATCGAAACGAAGCGAATGATCCGTGGCGCCGAGCGCGAATACGAAACGTCTTTAGGCGACTACAAAGAAGTGAGTGGCTGGTACCTGCCGTTCTCAGTCGAGAGCAACATTAAGGGCAATCCCAACCGCGCCAAGGTTACTTACGAAAAGATCGAAGCGAACGTGGTGATTGATGATATGCGTTTCCAAATGCCGGTAGTTCCCGCCAGCGCGCAACCGGGAACCAAACCGCCCGATGCTGCCGACACTTTGCCAAAGAAGCCTGACCAAAAGAAGCCGGCTGCCAAACCGCCAACCAAGCCATAACAAATATCCCAATCTGTTTCACTGAAAAAGATCCCCATCAAGAAAAGGCCTGATAGCGATGAAAACTATTACCAGCTGTGCAGCGACAATTCTCTGTTTGTGCTTGTGCGCATTTAGTGCGATCGCTCAAAAACCGCAGCCCACACCCGTCAGGGTGGACTCGGAAACGATTTCCGGCCTGGGCGCGCGCAACATTGGTTCGGCCGCGATGAGCGGACGCATCGCCGCAATTGATGCGGTGCGCGAAGGCCAACGGCTGACTGTCTATGCCGGCGCTGCCAGTGGCGGCGTTTGGAAGTCGGTTAACGGCGGCACCAGCTTTAAACCCGTGTTTGATAAGCAACCGGTGCAGTCGATTGGCGCAATCACCATCGATCCAAAGAACCCCAAAGTCATTTGGGTGGGCACCGGCGAATCATGGACGCGCAACAGCGTGTCTGTCGGCGATGGCGTTTACAAATCTGTCGACGGCGGCGACAACTGGACCAACGTCGGCTTGAACAACTCCGAGCGCATCGCAAAAATCCTGGTCGATCCCAGCAACACCAACAACGTTTATGTTTGCACGCCCGGCAAGCTGTGGAGCGACAGCGACGATCGCGGTGTCTACAAAACTACCGACGGCGGAAAGACCTGGACCAAAGTTTTGAAAGGCGCGAACGCCTCGACCGGCTGTTCAATGATGTCGCTGGACAAATCAAATCCGCAGACGATCTATGCGGGCATGTGGGACTTTCGTCGCAAAGGTTGGACGTTCCGTTCCGGCGGCGATGGTCCAAATGCAGCGAGCGCCAGCGGTTTGTTCAAGAGCACCGACGGCGGCGCGAATTGGATTGAGCTCGATGAAAACTCTGCGAAGGGCTTGCCGGCAAAACCGTGGGGCCGCATAGCCGTTACGGTTGCTTCTTCAAAGCCCAATGTCGTTTACGCGTTTATTGAAGCCGAAATGCCCAAGGGTGGTTTGTACCGCTCGGATGACAACGGCGCGACCTGGACGGCGTTGGACCGCAGCGCCAACATGGTCTGGCGTCCCTTCTATTTCGCCAACCTGATAGTTGATCCAAAAGACGAAAACAAGATTTACAAGGTCGATGGGCCATTGATTGCGAGCAACGATGGTGGCAAGAGTTTCAGCAACATCTCGGGAGGCGCGCACGGCGACTTTCACGATGTTTGGATCGATCCAAACAATAGCGATCACCTGATCACCGGTGACGATGGCGGCCTCTGGTATTCGTATGACGGCGGCAATCGTTGGTGGAAAGCAGACAATCTGCCGGTTTCGCAGTTCTACCACGTCAGCCTCGACATGGACATGCCGTACCACGTCTACGGCGGTTTGCAGGACAACAGTTCCTGGGTGGGCGATTCCGCTTATCCGGGTGGCATCACCAGCAGCCGTTGGGAAAACATGTATGGCGGCGACGGTTTCTGGATGTTTGCCGATCCTTCCGATCCAAACTACATCTACGCCGAATATCAGGGCGGCGAGATCTCGCGCATCAATCGCAAGACGCACGAGTCGCGCAACATCAAACCGCTGCCGCTCTACAAAGAAGGGAAGCTGCGTTACAACTGGAACACACCTATCCATCTAAGCCCGACCGGCGACGGCACCATCTATATTGGCGCGCAATTCCTTTTCCGTTCGCGCGATCATGGACAAACCTGGGATCGCATCTCGCCGGATCTGACGACGAACGATCCGGAAAAACAGAAACAGGAACAGTCAGGTGGCATAACTGTCGACAACTCGGCGGCGGAGATGCACACCACGATCTATGCCATTGCAGAATCGCCTAAGGATTCGAATCTGATTTGGGTGGGCACGGACGATGGCAACGTGCAAGTCACACGCGACAGCGGCAAAACCTGGACGAACGTGATTGGAAATGTCCCGGACATACCGAAAAATGCCTGGGTCTCATCAGTTGAACCCAGCCATTTCGATCCGGGAACTGCCTATGTCACATTCGATGCGCACACCTTCGGTGATATGCGGCCGTACGTCTACCGCACCGCTGATTTTGGCAAGACCTGGACGCCGGTAGTGAATGAAACAGCTCCGGTTCACGGTTACGCGCACGTCGTGAAGGAAGACTTGGTCAACAAGGATCTGTTATTCGTTGGCACTGAAATGGGTTTGTGGGTTTCGCTCGACGGCGGCAAGCAGTGGGCGCAGTACAAGGGCGATGAAATGCCCAACGTGGCGGTGCGGGACCTGGCAATCCATCCGCGCGATCACGCGCTCGTGATTGCGACGCACGGCCGTGGCATCTGGATCGTGGATGACATCACGCCGCTGCGCTCGTTGACTGCGGACACGCTTGCGAAAGAAGCCCTCTTCTTACAAGCAAAGCCGAGTGTGCAGGCCATCCAGGCCGGCGGTGGTTGGGCCAACGGCGATGCTGCTTTTGTTGGACCTAATCCGACCGACGAAGCGGTTTTTGTTTACTACCAAAAGAAGCGTCACATTTTTGGCGATCTAAAAATCGAAGTGCTGGATGCAACCGGCAAGGTTGTCGGCACAATTCCGAGCAGCAAGCGTCGTGGGCTGAATCGTTCAACCTGGCCCATGAGATTAAAAGCGCCACAAGTTCCGCGCGCCGCCAGTGCAAACTTTGGCGCCGCAACTGGCCCGCGTCTGTTGCCAGGTACTTACACGGTGAGGATGACGAAAGACAAGCAGGTCTATACCACGGACTTGCACATTATTCCGGATCCACGCTCGAAACACAGCGCCGAAGATCGCCGCGCCCAGTTTGATTTGGCGATGAAGCTCTACAACCTTTTGGGTAACATGACCTATTCGGTCGAGCGCATCAACAATGTCCGTCTTGCCCTGGACGAACGTGCGGGTAAGCTGCCGGCGACTGATCCTCTAGCAGCTCGACTAAGGGCAGCCTCGGCGGCCGTCGCTGAACTGCGCCGCAAGATCGTTGCAACCAAGGAAGGGGGCGCCATCACGGGCGAAGAACGACTGCGTGAGAACCTCGCCGACCTTTACGTCAATGTTAACGGTTACGAAGGCCGGCCTTCAGCGACACAAGTCGCGCGGACTGACGTGCTCGCACATGAGCTCGGCGATGTGGAAAAAGATTTCGACGCCTGGTTGGCGCGGGAACTCGCCGGAATTAACACCGAGCTGACACGCAAGAAGTTGGAAACGATCAAGTTGTTAACTCGCGAGGAGTGGGAAGCGAAAAATCCGGAGAAGTAACGCGCGCCCATCCCAGGACAAAAAAGTAGGACAGGCAATCGTGCCTGTCCCTTTTTTTGCGTTGCAGCTTGGGGCGTGTCCTCGCCTGTATTCTGTTAGTTAGTGGCCCCACCAATTACTGCTGCGGTACCGTCGATATTCGGTCGCAACTCCCCAATAAACTTATCGCTATTGACGATGCTGCGCAGGACAATTCGAATTGCCTCTTCGGGAAAACCCGATTCCAGCGTAAATGTATAGCCCGTAAAAATGTCGCCGGACTCGTCGGCCCCCCAGAAAAGAAACGCGCGGTCACTTAGTCTCAGCAATTGGCGCATCATGCCGGTGCTGTTCTTCACGTTATCAACGTTGATGTATCCAGTTTTGTAGTGCGGGTAAATGCGAAAACCGATCGTTTCGTTTGCGGTGACGCTAATCACTATTTCAAAACTGTCGGCATTAACCAGACCCTGCTTCATCACACCCACATAGTTAAAAGGCTGCTTAGTACTCTGCCGGAACGCGACGTTAATTCCCGGCCCGGCCTTCTCCAGCAGTGCCGCCAGCGCATCCCTGGTGCGGTTTCGCGATGCCTCGTTGGTCTGCGAAAACGCCGCTGACGCACTGGTTAACATGAGGCTGAATATGGCAAGCAAAAAAATTCTTTTCATTAGGTCCTCCACGGATAGAGTCGAAACAGCCAAGCCTTCTAAGTGAATTCCGCGCGGAAGTCAAACATTTATTCACGCAGTCGCTTCAGAAACCGAAACATAGGATAACTCGCCGCCAACAGTAGCAGTGCGTAGAGGCTGATGCGAGTGTCGCTCAGAACTGCGCCAACGAGAAACAGAATTGAACCAAGCAGCGCGGCCGCCGTGGTCCACGGATAGCCCCACGCTTGGTAAGGACGGTCCTTTTCCGGCTCGCGGTTTCGTAATACGAAAACCGAAATGAATGACAGCGTGTAGTTGGCAACGAAGAAGAAGGCCAACACCGCCAGTACGGTTTCGAATTTTCGACCGAAGACTATGAACAGCACCGCGACGATTACGCTCACCAGCAACGCAAACGCCGGCGTGCCCCCCTTATTGACTGCCGCGCCCCGGGCGGAAAACAAACCATCGCGACTCATGGCAAACAGAACGCGCGAGGCCATCAGGTGGTAAGCATTGAGCGCGCTCAGCATCGACAGGATCGTTAGCGAGCGAAAAATCGTATCGCCGCGCTTGCCAAAGATCTCATTGGCCACTAATCCTACCGCAAAATCCTGGCCCGCAATCTTTCCAACCGGCAGTACATAAAGCAATGCGATGTTAACCAATAGATAGATGGCAATGATTGAAAGAATCCCTATAAACATCGAACGCGGAATATTTTTCCCCGGTCGTTCAACTTCTTCCGAGAAATAAACGACGCCGGTCCAGCCGTCATAAGTGAAGATGACTGCCTGGAGCGAGATAACAAATGCGCCGATGAGCGCAAAGCCGGCGGGCACGGGCGTGATCGCAGTTGAGTCTGCCGTTCCTTTACCAAATATGAAGCAGGCAACAATCAAGGCAACAAAGGCCAGCGCTTTGAGAAAGCTGGTGATGTTTTGTGAACTGCTGCCCCAGGCAATCCCACGCCATTGCAGCGCGGCAAACAGGACCGTAATCATGACGCCCAGGAAAATTTCCCAGCCCAGGAAAACAGGAAATAGAACTCGGGAAAACTCGGCAATCACAATCGCTACGGCCGCTGCGCTGCCGCAAGTCGAAATCCAATCGCTCCAGCCGGAAATGAAACCGGCGTATTCACCTAACGCATGACGAGCGAAAACGTATTGCCCGCCTGAACGTGGCAGCATCGTCCCCAGTTCTGCAATCTGAATCGCACCCAACAGCGCATATATTCCACCGATGACCCAGACCGACAGGAACAACCACACGTTTGGCAGATGCGACGCAATCTGTCCCGGCGTGCGAAAGATTCCTGAGCCGATCGTGTTGCCGATAATTACGGCGAGGCCGAAGCCGACACCAAGCACACGAAACAAATGGCCGCGTACGGCGTCACTGGAAATTGTTTTTGTCATCTGCTTAGGCGCAGGCAGCCGCAATGCATGGGCCGTGTTTCACTTTATCATTAGCCTATGGTTTTGAGTTATAGTACGCCAGCCAAAGGGTAGTGTCCTTAGTTCTATTTAATCTTTGTGCGTACTCTGCGTTCTCTCCGTGCCTCTGTGGTGAGCAGACGCTCATAAAGATCCACCACCGAGAAACAGAGAACACAAAGGTTACACAGAGAAAGTGACTACCCCATAGTCTTGCCGCGACAACTTCTGAGGAGTTCCGCTCATGAAAAAATCAATCAGCGTGTTATTGGTCACCTGTCTGACCGGTGTGCTTCTTGTCGGCGCTAGTGCGCAAGGCGGGATGGTTGCGCCGGGCGACAACTTGGTGGTCGAGGGAGTACCGGCAATTCCCGCGAGCCTGGCTGACGAAGTTGGTCGTTACACTGAGTTTCGCAGCGCGGGAATTTCAAGCTGGCATCCAGTGCGGCGCGAAATGCTGATCAGCACCCGTTTCGGCGATAACAACCAAATTCACCTCGTAAAAATGCCGGGCGGCGCTCGCACGCAACTCACTTTTTCACCGGAGCGTTCGGGCGGCGCTTCTTACCGTCCGAAAACGGGCGACTCCTTTGTCTTTAACAAAGACGTCGGCGGCAACGAGTTCTATCAATACTACCGCTACGACTTTGCTGATGGCGGGATTACTTTGCTGACGGATGGCAAGTCGCGCAACACCGGCTGGAACTGGGCCAACGCCGGGGATCGCGCGGTCTACAACTCAACGCGCCGTAGCGGCGGCGACACCGACCTCTACATCATCAACCCTGCAGATCCCAAATCCGATCGGCTGTTGCTGCAGTTAAGCGGCGGCGGTTGGGGCGTTTCCGATTGGTCACCTGACGATCGCAAGCTGCTGCTCAACGAGGGTGTTTCCGCCAACGAGTCTTACATCTGGCTGGTCGACGTCAGCAGCGGGGAAAAAACTCTGCTAACTCCGAAGGGCAATGTAGACAAAGTCAATTATGGTTCGCCTCGATTTAGCCACGATGGGCGCGGGGTTTATTTGACCACCGATAAGGATTCAGAATTCCTGCGGCTGGCTTATATGGATCTGGCGACCAAACAGCAAACTTTTCTGGGCAGTCAAATCCATTGGGACGTGGATTCGTTCGCACTCTCGCCGGATGGCAAAACGATCGCGTATGTCACCAACGAGGACGGCGTCAGCCGGCTGCACCTGCTTGACACTAAGTCGCGCAAAGAGAAAACCACGCCCTCGTTGCCAGTGGGCATTATCGGCGGACTTAGATGGCATGAAAACAATAAAGATCTCGGCTTCAACTTTTCTTCAGCGCGCACGCCTGCGGACATCTACTCGCTCGACGTACGTAGTGGAAGAGTAGAACGCTGGACCGAAAGCGAAACTGGCGGCCTGAACACAAATCAATTTGCGCAGGCTGAACTGGTGAAATGGAACAGCTTTGATGGCAGAAGCATCAGCGGGTTTCTATACCAGCCGCCCGCAAAGTTTACCGGCCCGCGTCCGGTTGTCATAAATATTCATGGCGGACCAGAAGGCCAATCGCGACCGAGCTTCCTGGGCCGCAACAATTATTTTTTGAATGAGTTGGGCGTGGCAATGATTTTCCCGAACGTGCGCGGCTCGACGGGTTTCGGCAAAACTTTCCTGAAGCTTGATAACGGATTTCTACGGGAAGATTCTTACAAAGATATTGGCGCGTTGCTCGACTGGATCAAGACGCAACCAACCCTCGACGCAAATCGCGTGCTGGTAACCGGCGGCTCCTATGGTGGTCATATGACGTTTGCGGTGGCCCAACGTTACAACAGCAAAATTCGCGCGTCGCTGCCCGTAGTTGGCATCTCGAGCCTGGTTTCTTTTCTTGAACGCACCGAATCGTACCGGCGCGATTTACGAAGGGTCGAGTATGGCGACGAAAGAGATCCAAAGATGCGCGAGTTTATGCTCCGCATCGCCCCGTTAAATAACGCGGTCTACATAACGAAACCAATGTTTGTTGTGGCTGGCGGCAACGATCCGCGGGTGCCGGTAAACGAGGCGCAACAAATGGTGAAGACAGTGCGCGAGAATAAGACGCCGGTGTGGTACCTGATGGCGAAAGACGAAGGACACGGCTTCGCAAAAAAGAAGAACCAGGATTTTCAGTTCTACGCGACCGTGATGTTTATGCGCGAATATTTGCTCAGGTAGGTCAAGGCAGGAACAGGCGTTCAGGCCGTCAAGTCAGCGGCGAGCAATCGATGAAACAGGTGCTCACCCGCTTCGCGGCGCACCGAAAGCCGGCCCGCGCCGTACGCGCGCGAATTAAGGCCGCGCTGAACTGATTTGCAGATCTCCGTATCCTCATCCTGTATGCGTTGGCCCACGGCAATGCTCCGGAGGTTGTACTCGCGCGCCGGCTCCGACACGTCCGCAAAATAGAAATCGAAAATCACTTCAGTCTTATCCACGCCACGCGGGAGCACGAGGTTTGTATCCATCGCGCCTGAATACCAGTTGATCATGAAGTTTGGGTAGAGCCAGTAATAAAGCGCGCGTTGGCCCTGGCGCACGGCGCCCGTCTCCGGTTCAGCGCCCTCCCTGACTATTGGGCTCGACTGCAAACAATAGCGCGCGCCGTTTTCAATTTTGTAATTGCTATAGTCGAGCACGCTGTCCAGACCCTTGTGCAAATGCGGCACGTGATAGCCGCCATCGAGATAGTTGTCGACAAAGACTTTCCAGTTGCAATCAAAGTGGTAATGGCGGCGCTCGAACCAGTGAAGATTTTTCAGCCGCAACGGTTGAATTTGCGCAATGAGATCAGGGCCGAGGAAATCATTAAGCGAGTCGGCCGCTTGATCGCCGCCTGCGGTTCTTACAAAAACCCACTGCTCCCGAACCGCAGTCGAAACCGGCAGCAAGCCGTTCTTTGCTTTGTCAAAATCGCATACGCCTGCAAAATCCGGCGTGCCTTTTAGTTCACCGCCAAGCGAGTAAGTCCACCCGTGATAAGGACAACGAAGCTGTGCCGCGGTTCCTTCAGGTTCAGTCATTACCGCCGCCGCATGATGCCGGCAAACGTTGAAGAAGCCGCGCAAGATGTTGTCGTTGTCCCGAACGATCACGATTGGCTCGCCGGCAATGTCGGTGGTGACGTATTGGCCGGCGGTTTCAACTTGATCAAGACGGCAAGCGAATTGCCATGAATGCGCGAAGACGCTTTTCAGTTCGAGCTGATAAAGCTCTTCGTTCGTGTACCAGGATGCTGGGATGGTAAACGCACGGTCGAGCGAGGCGGTTGAATCGTATCTACCAATGATTTCTTGAACGGAGGGTTTCATCGGACAAAGAGATGCGCGATTTGGGTAGTCTCTGGGTTGGGAAGGGGGCATGCCCGCCTTCCTGACCTTGAGCTGATCGATCTTAAGATTTTCACTGCAGATTCTTTGTTCATACAACCGGTGTGGCCGTCTTACGCTTCGGATTGAAGAAGGGCGTCTTTACAACCGTTGCCAACACGCGATGCCGCACAGCCTCAACCGTAATCTCGAATTGCAGTTTTGTGCCGGCGCGTGTGTACTGCCGGTTGATCGTGGCCAGCGCAATCATCTTCTTCAGTGTCGGTGACCAGGTACTGGAAGTCGCTTTGCCGACTTGCGCGCCATCTTTGAACACCGGCACCGCTACTCGAGAAGCAATTGCAGATACTGCCGGCGGCAGGCCAACATTCTCGTAAAGGCTTTCAACCGCCGGCCAATCGATTTCCAGGCCCACGATCTCGCGTGCGTGTCCGCGCTTTTGTTCCGCGAGCAATGTCGCCTGGCCGACGAAGCGATTCTTGTCGAGATGGACCAGACGGCCCAGACCCATTTCAAACGGCGAGTATTTCTGCTCGTCGATAAGCGCTTTCTTGCTGCTGTTGAAATCGACCTCGATCAGCAGCAGGCCAGCCTCAATGCGCGAAACATCCAGCGCCAGCATTCCGGTCGGATGAATATCAAACGCGCGTCCGGCAGTCATCAATTCATCCCAAACTCTCAACGCCTGGTCGCTGGATACCCAGATTTCATAGCCCAGATCGCCGGTGTATCCGGTGCGCGAAATCTCGACCTGAACCCCGGCTAAAGTTGCTTTGGTGACGCGGAAATATTTCAAGTTGGCAATGTCTGCGTCGCTCACCAGACTCCGAAGCAACCGACCGGAAGTCGGACCCTGCAAGGCCAGCGCGGAAACGCTCTCCGAAATATCTTCGATTTCGACCTTCATGCCGCTGGCGTTTTGTCTGAACCAGCGCAGGCTGGGATCAGCAGCCGTCCAGCGATAAGTATTTTCTTCAAGACGCGACACGGTGCCATCGTCGATAACTTTTCCGTTCTCGTCGCACCAGGGCGTGTAAATAACCTGTCCTACGGAGACTTTGCGCAGGTCGCGTGTGATGACACGATCGACCAGCTTGGTCGCATCAGGGCCGGTGAGCCGGTACTTGAAGAGCGGAGAGATATCGATCAGCGCGGTGGCGTTGCGAATCGCGTTGTACTCGTGTTCGTGGTGCGGTTCGTACGAACTGACCGCGTAGTATCCCGACCACTCGCGATAGTTCAGACTCTCGCAAAGTGAAAATGTTCTTTCGTGAAATGCAGTTCCGACAGGCATGCGGCTGTGCTCGGGAAGCGTGATTGTCAGGGCAAGCGATTATAAGTATGCTTGCCGTGCTTCAGCAACCTGCAATACCGAACAATTCATGAGCAAGAAATACAACGTCATCGTGATTGGTGGCGGACATAACGGACTGGTCAACGCCGCGTACCTGGCGCGCGCGGGCAAAAAAGTTTTAGTGCTCGAGCGCAGACATGTGCTCGGTGGTGCTGCCGTCACCGAAGAAGTGTTTCCCGGGTTCAAGTTCTCTGTCTGCTCGTACGTGGTTTCGCTGCTGCGCCCAGAGATTATTCGCGAGCTTGATCTGCCGCGTCATGGTCTCGAAATACTTCCGCTGGATGGCACCTTCACGCCAATGCCGAACGGCGATCATTTATGGCGCGTCAACGATCACGCCAAGACCCGCCGCGAGATTGCGCGTCATTCAAGAGTCGACGCCGAAGCCTACGACGAATACGGCAAAGCCATGATCGAGATGGCCCACTTTGTGAAGCCGATCATGAACATGACGCCGCCTGACCCGGCGTCGTTAAGTCCCAGGGGTCTTAAGGATCTACATTTTCTCGGCAAGCGCTTTCAGAAACTATCAGCCGACGATAAGTACAACCAGGTGCAGTTGATGACGATGAGCGCCGTCGACTTTCTGGATCAGTGGTTTGAGACTGACGTGCTGAAAGCGACGATGTCGGCGTCGGGAATCATCGGCACATTTCTTGGCGTGCGTTCACCCGGCACTGCTTACGTGCTGCTGCATCATTACATGGGCGAGATTGACGGAGCGTTTCGCTCGTGGGGACTTTCGCGCGGCGGCACTGGCGCGATTTCGAATGCGATTGCTGACGCCGGTAGGGAGGCAGGCGTCGAAATTCGCACCGAAGCCCCGATTGCGAAAATCATTCTCAAGAACGGCACAGCCAAAGGCGTGGTGCTTCAGAACGGAGACGAGATTCATGCGGACGTGGTTTCTTCAAGCGTCGACCCGCGGCTGACGTTTATGAGAATGATCGGCGAAGAATATTTGCCGGATGACTTTTGCGATGACCTCAAGCGTTACAAGTATCGCGGTTCTTCAGGAAAGGTAAATCTTGCGCTTGATGGTCTGCCGGACTTCAAATGTATGCCCGGCGCTGGTCCACATTTGCGCGGCGCGGTTTCCATCTCGCCAAGTGTCGAATATATGGAGCGCGCTTACGACGAAGCGAAGTACGGGCGCTTCTCGCGCCGGCCCTACATCGACATGGTCATTCCCAGTTTGACCGACCCGTCCGTGGCGCCGCCGGGCAAGCACGTCATGTCCTGCTTTGTGCAGTACGCGCCTTACAATTTGAAAGAAGGAAACTGGGACGACAAGCGCGAAGAGTTTGGCGATACGGTTATCGACACGATCGCCGAGCACGCTCCCAACATTCGAGATCTGATCTTGCATCGGCAGGTGCTGACGCCATTGGACATCGAACGCGACTTTGGTTTGTCGGAAGGAAATATTTTTCAGGGAGAGTTGACGCTCGAGCAGCTTTTCTTTTTGCGGCCAGCGCCGGGCTGGGCACAGTATCGAACACCGATTCGCAATCTCTACATGTGCGGATCGGCCACACATCCGGGCGGCGGCATCATGGGCGCGCCCGGGCGAAATGCGGCCATGCAGATGCTGAAGGATCTGAAGTAGCCGTCGGATAACCGCGGTCAAGCCGAAAATATTAACCGCGGATTTGCGCGAATGAAAGCGAACAGAGTTAGAAGATATTCCCGAGTTGCGGTTTGGCCGCGTTCCGTGCGGTAAGGCTCTGCCTTACCGCAAGCAGCTCTTTGATGTTGAGGCTGCGCCTCCGAGGCAGAGCCGCAGACTTAGTAATGAGCTCCCGGGCCATAGCCTTTCCGCACGGACTGGGGCAAAGCCGCCCGGCATGGATTGCGGAACAGTCACAGACGCGAAACGAATCAAGTTCGAATGAAGCCTTACGACATCACTGTCATCGGCGCGGGCCACAACGGCCTGGTGGCCGCTTATTATCTTGCGAAGGCGGGATTGAAAACGCTCGTGCTCGAACGCCGCGAGCTAGTTGGTGGTGGAGCAATCACCGAAGAATTTCATCCCGGCTTTCGTTGTTCAACTCTCGCCGGCAGTCCTGGTCCACTACTGCCGCAAATTATTAAGGACTTTCAACTCGAACGCCGCGGGATCGAGTTTATTACACCTGAAGTTCGCGTGTGGGCTCCTAACACAAACGGGAATTCGCTTTGCATTTATGAAGATGCGAAACGCACAGCTGATGGACTGACAAAGACCAGCCCGGCAGACGCCGCAAGATATCCGGAATTCATTGCTACGTTTGCGCGCATCGGCGGTGCCCTGGCGCCGGTGCTCTCGATGACACCGCCTGACATTGAGGATCTTTCGGCCAGCGAGATGTGGCAGCTAGGCAAACTCGGTTGGGCCATACGCGGACTCGGAAAAAAAGACGAGTACCGCCTGTTGCGTTATGGACCAATGGCGGTGGCGGACCTAGCCGCCGAGTGGTTTGAGTCCGAATGCTTGCGCGCGCTCGTCGCCGCGCGCGGAATCTCCGGCGCGTTTGCCGGTCCCTGGTCGGCGGGCACTAGCGCGGCTGTATTGCTGCAAGCGGCGAACGGCGGCAGCCCTTTCGCGCCGGCGACTATGGTGAAGGGCGGGATGGGCGCGCTCACCCACGCTTTGGCGCAAGCAGCCACCGAAGCAGGTGCAGAAATTCGCACCGGCGCGGAAGTTGTAACCATTCAAGTAAAAGACGGAAAAGCGGTGGGTGTTGTTTTGAGAAACGGCGAAGAGCTTCCCGCATGGACCACGGTGTCCGGTCACGATCCCGGCATAACTCTTTTAGAATTGGTTGACCCCGGCGAGCTCGAACCGAGCTATCGCAACCACATGCAAAACTATCGTGCCGTTGGCACGGTCGCAAAAATTCAGCTTGCGCTTTCTGCTTTACCGGAATTTATTGGACTAACTGAGAGCTGCGCGAAAGAGAAGCTGTCCGGCCGCATTCATATCGGGCCTGAGATTGACTATCTCGAGCGGGCGTTTGACGCAGCGAAGTACGGTGACATTTCGCGGCAACCTTACCTGGATATTCGTATTCCTTCGTTAAGCGATGGCACGCTCGCGCTAAACGGTGGGCATGTAATGTCGATCCACGCGCAATTCGCGCCTTATCATTTGAGGGATGGCGATTGGAACTCGCGTCGCGAAGAACTCGGCGACATCGTCGTGAACACCTTATCGGAGTATGCGCCGAACCTCCGGAGCCTTATTGTTGCCCGGCAAGTAATCACGCCACTCGATCTGGAACAGACTTATGGTCTACGAAACGGTCACATTCATCACGGCGAACAATCGCTCGATCAGTTTTTTGCTTTTAGACCGTTGATCGGTTGGGCCCAATATCGCACGCCGATCAAGGGTCTTTACTTATGCAGCGCCGGCACGCATCCAGGCGGCGGCATAACGGGTGGGCCGGGGGCGAATGCGGCGCGCGAAGTAATCAAAGAGTTCAAGAAATAATGAGGCTATAGCGGCATTACCGGCTTGCTTCTTTCTTCTCAACCGGTAGTGTTATTGTAAGACTGCGGGAGTAAAACCAATGGCAATATCAACCGAAGACGAAAAGTTTAAGGAACTGGTAAAAGCAGCGCTGATCGACGTGCTTGAAGAGCGACGAGATCTCGTGAAGGAGATTTTAGTTGAGGCTATTGAGGACATGGCTCTTGGCAAAGCTATTAGCCAAGGACTCGGTAGCGATCCCATTCCACGCAACGAGATCCTTGAACTATTGGAAAAGACGCCGTGAATGTCTCCTTCCGAAGCAGCGTTGCCAGGGATCTAAACCGCATCACGGACAAGAATTTATTGAGGCGCGTTAGAGAGGCTATCGAAGCTGTCGAGCACGCCCAATCAATTAACGACCTGCCGAATCTAAAGAAACTCAAAAGTAGCAAGAATTATTATCGTCTTCGAATTGGTGACTATCGTATCGGTTTGGCATTCGAGGATGACGCACTCGTGTTTGTGAGATTTTTGAACCGCAAAGAGATCTATAGATACTTTCCGTAAGCTGGCCTTTGGGATTGGGATGTCTAAGGTATCAAAACGCAGTTTTGCCAGTGACAACAACGCCGGTGTTCATCCGCGCGTAATGGACGCAATCGCCGCTGCCAACGATGGGCACGTGATTGCTTATGGAGACGATCCCTTCACCGCGCGGGCGGTGGAGAAGTTTCACGAGCACCTCGGCAAAGACGCGGAAGTCTTTTTCGTTTTCGGGGGCACCGGCGCGAATGTTCTGGGACTTAAGTCCATGACGCAGTCGCATCACGCGGTCATTTGCGCTGAAACAGCGCACATCAACGTCGATGAATGTGGCGCCCCGGAAAAGTTCACCGGCTGCAAACTGCTTCCGGTCACAACCGCGGACGGCAAAGTTACGATTGATCACATCAAGCCGCTGTTGCACGAGGTTGGTTTTGAGCATCACGTGCAGCCGCGCGTCATTTCAATTTCGCAAGCGACCGAGATGGGGACCGTCTACACGCCTCGCGAAATGCAAACGCTGGCAACGTTCGCACACGACCACGACATGCTGCTGCATGTTGATGGCGCGCGCATCGCAAACGCCGCGGCTAGTCTTAAACTTAAACTAAAAGCGATAACCAGAGATGTTGGTGTAGACGTGCTTTCTTTTGGTGGCGCGAAAAACGGAATGATGTACGGCGAGGCCGTTGTCTTTTTCGCTAAAACGTTGGCGAGGGATTTCAAGTACACGCGCAAGCAGGGCACGCACCTGCCTTCAAAGATGCGTTACATCTCTGCGCAGTTTGAGGCCTTGCTGTCCGGCAATTTGTGGCACGAGAATGCCGCACATGCCAATCGCATGGCCCAACTACTGGCCCGAGAGCTCGAAAAAATCTCGCAAATCAGGATTACGCAAAAGGTCGAAGCCAACGGCGTCTTTGCGGTTGTGCCAAAAAACTACATCGCGAAACTTCAGAAGAAGTATTTCTTCTACGTCTGGAATGAAGCAACGTCGGAAGTGAGATTCATGACGTCGTTTGATACCACAGAAGAGGACATCGCGGACTTTATTAGTTTAGTTAAGAGAACCCTGAAGTAATTAGTACCCGCAGATTACGCCCGATTACACCGATTAAAAAAAACCCGCCTGCCGACAGTCTCCAGCAAAATCTGTGTAATCGGCGTAATCTGCGGATTAGTTATCCAACAGAAACTTCAGCAACCCATGCGTGGATGCAATCGCCGGAATCCGATGATCGTCAACATCGCGGCCGGTAAGCAGCGACCGACGCGCCGCAATTCTTTGTTCCTCGAGCAGTTTCAGCCGCTCTTCTTTAATGTCTTCCTTTTCACGGTTGCGTGATTCTTCCAGCCCCCCGCCGCGAATGAATTCAACGATGCGGCTCAGTTCGTCGCGATCAAACCAGGTGCCGTGGCCTTTGCAAATATCCACAATCACTCCCGAGCACCGCGCGAAATTAATTCGATTCATTAACTGGGAACACTGCGGGCAGGGCACGTAGTTGACCTTGCTCGTTTCGCGCACCGCGCTGCCAGGCGCGGGCGACGCGCTCCCCAGCACGGCCGCTTGCTGTTCGCGATCGGCACAAATCTTTTCAAAGGCCGCGACGTTGAGCCAGAGCCCGAGACACTGCTCGCATTCGCCAACATTGGTCGAGCCGATAGCGACTGATTTCATTTGCGTCTTGCACCGCGGACAATTTTCTTCGGCAGGCGCTGCGGTAGGAACTACTGTCGCCGCGCCACAACGCGGACAATGCTTACTGCCGGCGAAGATCATGCCAAAGCAGGAGGGACAGGCAACACTTGCCAGGCGCGAACCGCAAAAGCGGCATAGCGGTTCATCGGTTGCCGTTGCCGCGCCGCAGTTCGGACAGTTAAGCGTTTCGGCTTGCATCGACACGCATTCTAGCAGCAGCGATCGGCCTAGACTATAGAGATTGCTTGTGACATCCTCAGCGCTAAAAGGGAGGTAAGAAAATGCGTAGAATAATTTTCCTGAGCTTTGTTCTCTTGATCGCAATTTCAAATACGTTAGTCGCTTCGGCGAGAGTTCCAATGCCGCCGCTGCCCGAGGTTGGCGCCAACGCTGCGAACGCCCTGCCGCAGAATTCAGGAGTGCGCCGGCGCCGACGCGTGCGCGGTGATTTTGGCAGGCGACGGCACCGCGGAATCAAACACGAGTACAAAGAAGCCGGCTTGAGCGTCGGTCATGGTGGCCGTCGTTTCGGCCAGCATCTGAAACACGGGCGGCCGCTGCATGCGGGAGCATCATTCGGGCGCGGCATGGGCGGCTTTGGCAAACATTTTGGCAAAGGCACCGCGCGAGTCGGCAAGCGAATCGTGAAACACTAAATAGTGAATCGTGAATCGTGAACCGTGAACCGTCAACAGTGAACCGTGAACCGTGAATCGGAAAAGTTTTTAGCCGCGGATTAACGCCGATAGGGCGGATCAGAGCCAAAAGTTAGGCTGGGGTGTAGGTGTCACGCCGAGGCTCAATTCCTTCGATTCACGGTTCCCGGTTCACGCTCCCCCCGGTTTCCCGTCCACCCACTTCGATGAGCCAGGTTCTGGACGAAGTTGTTGAAGTATTCGAGCCGGCAACTGAACTTGTTTCGGTGCTGGCTGGATCAAGAATGCCCGCCCTGCTCGGCCTCGACATCGGCACGTCCGGCGTGCGCGCGACGTTGTTCGACGACAAAGGCGGCGAGATAACCGGCGCCAGTATTCGTATTAACTCTCCCACTTTAACGCTGGGCCCGGCGGGTTTTATCGCGGCGAACTCATTGTTAGAACAAGTCGCGCAAACGCTCGATGCGCTGTTTGCAAAACTCTACGAACCAACGCTACGGATTGAATTAATCTCCATAGCTTGTTTCTGGCATAGCCTGGTCGGCATCGACGATGCGGAACGTCCGACGACGCCCGTGTTGGGTTGGTCAGACACGCGCGCTGCGAAGGCAACGGAAGTTCTGCGAGGAAAGCTCGACGAAGCACGATTTCATGCGCGCACCGGCTGTCGCTTTCATCCCAGTTACTGGCCCGCCAAACTGCTGCGATTGAAAACGGACGAACCAGCCACCTGGCGGCGGACGACGCGGTGGCTTTCATTCTCGGACTACCTCGCGCTCAAGTTTTTTGGTGAGACAGCAATCAGTGTCTCGATGGCTTCGGGCACGGGCTTGCTGGATCAACGAAGTTGCGAATGGGACACTGAGTTGTTGCATGCGCTTAGCGTGCCCGCCGAGACACTTCCGCAGATCGCCACCACCACTCAAACTCTTCAAACGCTGAATAACAGCTACGCCGCGCGTTGGCCGCAATTGAGCGAAGCGCGTTTGTTTCCCGCAATCGGCGATGGCGCTGCCAACAACATCGGCGAAGGGTGTGTAACGACCGAGAGTTTCGCCCTAATGATCGGTACCTCGGGAGCGATGCGCGTGATGATGGAAGACGTCCCGCCGGCGGAGATTCCCTCGGCGCTGTGGTGCTATCGAGCGGATCGCAATCGAGTGGTGCTCGGCGGCGCCTTGTCTGACGGCGGCGGTTTGTACAACTTGATCAGAGACTCGTTACTTTACGGCTATGATTCGCAGACAATTGAAGATGAGTTAGCGTGTTTGCAGCCGGACAGTCATGGCTTAACGGTCTTGCCGTTCTGGATGGGAGAGCGAAGTCCCGGTTGGAATCCAAGCGCGCATGGCGGAGTTTTTGGAATGACCTTAGCCACGCAGCCAATCGAAATCTTGCGTGCCGCGATGGAAGCCGTCGCCTACCGGTTTGCTTTGGTAGCCAGCGCCCTCGATCGTTTCGCGCCTGGCGCCAGGGTGGTCGCCTCGGGTAATGCATTGCGTTCATCACCTACCTGGACGCAGATCGTAGCCGATGTGCTGGGACGGCCATTGGTGCTGTCGGAGCGCACCGAAGCGTCCACACGCGGCGCCGCCTTGCTTGCGCTGGAAGCGGCGGGCAAAATAGACAGCATCAGCGATTTTCCTGTTTCCGTAGCCACTACTTTTGAGCCCGACATGTCGTGTCACGAGCGATATCAGGAAGGTCTCAATCGGCAACAGCACTTGTACGACCGAGTGTTCGCAAAAACTTAGAACGCAGGATGGTGAAATGAGCGCGACCGGGCAAAAGGAAAACAACCTACCAACAGCCGAACTGGACCAACTATGCGTCAACACAATTCGCGCGCTTTCGCTCGATGCGGTGCAAAAAGCGAATTCCGGGCACCCGGGTTTGCCGTTGGGGGCGGCGCCAATGGCGTATGTGCTGTGGACGCGTTTCCTGCGGCACAACCCAAAGAATCCCAAGTGGGAAAATCGCGATCGGTTTCTGCTTTCAGCCGGACACGGTTCGATGCTGCTTTATTCGCTGCTGTATCTCACCGGCTACGATCTGTCGTTGGCTGAAATCAAAAATTTTCGCCAGTTTGGATCGAAAACTCCCGGCCATCCCGAATACGGTCTGACGCCCGGAGTTGAAATTACTACCGGTCCACTGGGACAGGGGTTCGCCAACGGCGTCGGCATGGCAATGGGCGCGGCGCATCTGGCGGCAAAATTCAATAAAGAAAAGTTTTCCCTCATCGACCATTATGTTTACGCAATCGTTTCGGATGGCGACCTGATGGAAGGCGTGGCTTCGGAAGCGGCATCACTCGCCGGTCATCTCAAACTCGGCAACCTTATTTATCTATACGACGACAACCACGTGACCATCGAAGGTTTCACCGACCTGGCTTTCAGCGAAGACGTACCGAAACGCTTTGAAGCTTATGGCTGGCACACGTTGACAGTTGCAGACGGAAACGATCTCGCTGCGATTGAGCAGGCGATTCGCGACGCGCAGTCAGTTGGACAAAAACCGTCACTGATTTCGGTGAAGACGACGATCGGTTATGGCATGCCGACCGCAGGAACGCGCAAAGCCCACAGCGACGCGCCCGGCGAGGACGCAGTCCGCGAAACCAAGCGCCATCTGGGTTGGCCGGAAGATAAACAGTTCTACGTTCCCGACGAAGCGCTGGCGCTTTTTCGTGAGGCGGTCGAGCGCGGCGCAAAACAGGAAGCCGGCTGGCGCTCGTTGGTGGATAGTTTTGTGAAGGAGCACGCCGACCTGGGTGAAATTTGGACGACCACGATGAAAGGTGAACTGCCGGCGGACTGGGAAAAGCACTTGCCGGATTTCAAGGAAGCCAAGCCGATGGCCACGCGCGTTGCGAGCGGAGAGGTAATCAACGCCCTTGCACCGCACCTGCCGATGTTGATTGGCGGTGCGGCCGACCTCGGCGTTTCAAACAACACCGACATAAAGGACGGCGGCAGTTTCGAAGCCGGCCAATACGAAAGCCGCATTCTTCATTTCGGTGTGCGCGAGCACGCGATGGGTTCGACCTTAACCGGAATTTCATTGAACGGCGGTTTGATTCCCTATGGCGGCACGTTCATGACGTTTTCGGATTACATGCGACCGGCGATTCGCCTGGCGGCGCTTTCGGAAGTCCAGGCGATTTACGTTTTCACACACGATTCGATCGGCCTCGGCGAAGATGGACCAACACATCAACCGATCGAACACCTGGCGGCGCTGCGCGCGATTCCACATCTGTTCGTCATTCGTCCTGCTGATCCGGCAGAGGTGGCTGAGGCCTGGCGAATTGCGATCCTGCGCCGCCACGCGCCGACCGCGCTGGCGCTGACACGTCAAAAGGTTGGCTTGATCGATCGCACGCGCTTTGCGAAAGCTGAAGGAACGCGCCGCGGTGGCTATGTTCTCGCCGAAGCAGGCGACGTCCAAAGCCCAAAGTCCCAGGTCCAAAGCCCGAAATTGATCCTCATCGGCACCGGCTCTGAAGTTTCCCTCGCGATGGAAGCGCGCGAGAAACTGCAAAGCGAAGGCATAGCGACGCGCGTGGTTTCCCTGCCTTGTGTCGAACTATTCGAAGAGCAACCACAAGCGTATCGCGATGAAGTGCTGCCGCCAGCCGTTACGGCTCGATTGGCGATTGAAGCCGGCGTGCGACAAGGTTGGGATCGTTACGTTGGTCCACAGGGCGATGTGATTTGTCTCGATCGTTTTGGCGCGTCGGCGCCGGGCGACGTGGTTATGCGCGAGTTGGGATTCAACCTGGAAAATGTTTTGCAGCACGCACGGGCTCTAATCTAATCAATGAAAATTGCGATCGGCGCCGACCACGGAGGCTATCCGCTTAACGAGCGCGTGATTGAAGAATTGCGTGGCGCGGGACATGAGATAACTGATTTCGGGACGCACGTTGGCTCGCGGCCTGACGATTACCCGGACTATGCCGTGAAGGTTGGCCAGGCGGTGCAAAGCGGCGAAGCTGAGATTGGTATTCTGATTTGTGGCAGCGGCGTCGGCGCGTCGGTTGCGGCCAACAAACTCACAGGCATTCGCGCCGCGCTCTGCGGCGACACTTATTCTGGTCATCAATCCCGCGAACATGACGATTGCAATGTGCTGTGTTTAGGCGCGCGTGTGGTCGGTGAAGAACTAGCGCTGGACATTGTGCGCGCGTTTGTGGCCGCGCGATTCAGCGGCGAGGAGCGTCATCGACGAAGGCTGGAAAAGATTGCAGCGATCGAAAGGAAAGAACGGGAACGGTAGCGTGGCACAGACTTCAGTCTGTGGCTGCGGCGAAGACACAGACTAAAGTCTATGCCACTGAGCTACGCCCGCTCTTTCTTTTGTCCTAAACTACAAATCTCAGCACCCCTGCCATCACGCGAAACTCAGCCGGCGTAAACCCACGCACATTCCCATCTGCTTCGATCGGCATAGCATCTTCAGGTTTGAAGGTTTCAATGCGCACTCGCGTTCCCTGCAGGATGCGCACCTTCGGATTCACGACGTGTCCGCCTTTATGAATTCGTGCCAGCTCGCGCGTCACCTGCGCGCGCGTCAGACCCGAGGCAGACACCACATCCAGTTTGCCGTCATCGATTTCAGCTTGCGGTGAAAGCATCATGCCCCCGCCGGCGTAGAGCCCGTTAACAACCGCCGCCAGGTTCATCGCGCCTTCATAAGTTTCTTCGTCGACCTTAATGCGCACCTGTCGTTCGCGCCACGCAAGCAGACCGGCAAGCGCCGCCGCTGCAAACCGTGCTTCTCCGGAAAACGAACGCATTAGCTTTCCCTGTCGCGCGACCCGTCCGGCGGTCTCGCCACCAATGCCCATCGTGGAGGCATTAAGACAAATGAACGGCGTCCGGTAATTGTCGCAGGTGCCGTAAAGCACATCCGTTTGTCGTGTAGTCTCGGAGTTTTCGTTGCGGCAATGGGCCACCAAAACATCGATCCAATGACGCAGGGATTCCCGCCGGCCCGTCAAGCCGCGCGCAAAATCATCGCCGGTTCCGGCTGGGAGAATCGCCAGCGAAGCCGCAGGATTGATTAACGCGGGCAGTTGTTCCGGATTCTCGGCAAACTGAAAAAAGCCTTGTGCTGCTTCGCTCAGCGTGCCGTCGCCGCCGACTGCGGCAATCGTAGTTACTCCTGATTTCAAGGCTGCTTGCGTTTTCACCGTGGCATCGCCGGCGTGAGTTGTTTCGTGAACTTCGAATTCAATGCCTGCAGATCCGAGTTGTTCGCGCACCAGCGGCCAGGCGCGCCGTGCTCTTGCGGCTGCATTGTTGACGATAATCAGGGTCCGGTTCACGGTGATGGAATTTATATGACGTTGGTCGGGAATAGTAAAACTTTCTGATCTTTGGATAGCAACGCGCACAGTGGCGTGAGGTCAGTGCCGCCTGCGGTAGCGGGGGTGCTTGCTGTTGTGAATTGCAGATGCTTGGTAGCGTCCACCGCAATCACGTAGCAATCGTAATTCGAAAATCAAGCACCCACCCGCTACCGCAGGCGTTACTGACATCATGACACTGTGATGAAGGGAGTCCCATGATGCCCCAATGCAATAACTGCTCAATTCTCCCTTAGGCGGTACTGACATCATGGCCCGTTCAACAAAAAAAGGACAGGCACGAATGCCTGTCCTAACTTTGTTTTAGCCGCATGGGCGTTTTTAGCCCCGGGCGCGTGCGCGTCTGGCAGCGAGGGCCAGTTCCCGCGCTTTCGGCATTGCCGCCACTGCATGCGCGATTTGCGGATCGCTTTCATTGAACACCTGCAGCGCAGCGATCGAACCGAACGCGGCCGTAGTCAACTCAAAACGTAGCTGGCGCTCGACAAATGAACGACCCTTGTCCAGTTGTTCCGGAGTCACTTTCAGGATGGTCTTGCTCGCAACGTATTCCTTGAATTGTTTGAAGAGAGCATCCGTGACCGGATAATCGGTTGGTAGCAAGTAGTGTTCAAACTCAATTGCTTTTTGCACTTTGTAGTTTTCAAAACCGGTGACGCGGCCCTGCGTCAGCTCCAGCGCAAAGGCGAAAATCGCATCGCTTAAACGCGCTTCCGACGCCGTAATCTTGCCTGGTTTCACCATCTCGTCAGGCGCTATCCCGCCGCCGCCGTACACAGCGCGGCCGGTGTCTGTATGGCTCTCGGCGCCAATTGGCAATCCTGGTTCTTTGTTCGAGGCGACCCCGGCGTGAGTGTAGTAATCGTAGACGCCGCTATTGGAATAGTCCCGTTGGATTAAACGACCCGAGGGCGTGTAGTACTTCGCCACTGTCAACAACAGCGCCGAGTCGTATTCGAGTTGGATCGGAAGTTGGACCAGTCCTTTGCCAAAGGTATTCTCACCGACAATCAAGGCGCGATCGTGATCCTGAAGCGCGCCGGCTACAATCTCCGCAGCCGAAGCACTCTCGTTGTTCACCAATACAACCAAAGGCGTTTGATCCGGAACATCGTTCACCGCCCGGAACGGTTCAGAGCTGCCTCTGATGCGTCCTTTTTGCGTAACGATCAATTGATCGCGCTGCAGAAAAGTGTTGGCGAGGCGCACGGCTTGAATTAACAACCCGCCTCGATTCCCGCGCAGGTCCAGCACCAGCATGTTCATGCCTTTCGAGTGCAGGTTTTCAAGGGCGGCCTGAAATTCGTCGGCAGTCGTTAAGTTAAAGCCGCTGACCGCTACATAACCGACGCCGGGTTTGATCATGTAGGCCTGCGGTATCGAAGGCAGCGATACAGCGTCGCGCGTAATCGTCACTGTCTCAGCTTTTCCGGTGGTCGGATGTTCAACCGTAACTTTGACAACCGTGCCGCGTGGTCCAATCAGGAATTTTCTGACTTCGGGGAAGGTCTTGCCTTTCATCGACTGGTCGTCCACAGCCACGATGCGATCGCCAAAGCGCAAACCGGCGCGGTAAGCCGGTGCGTCTTCGAAAGTTGCGCGAATGTAGGTATTAACGTCGTCGCCCTGGCGCAGGTCACCGATGGTGGCACCTATGCCGAAGTATTCTGATCGTTGTTCAGTCCTGAACGCGGCATAGTCAGCTGCATCGAAATAAGTGGAATGCGGATCGAGCACATTCAGCATGCCGCTGATCGATGACTTGAAGATCGCGTTGTAATCAAGCTTCTTTCCGTCGATGTAATTGTCCTGGATAACCGAGAGCGCTTCTGAGAGGTCGCTTTTTACGACGGCAGCGCTAACCGGAGCGCGTGACGTAGGGGCTTTGGCCAGCGAACCTTCGGGCGCAGCAGCCGCCTGGCGGCGCGCCGCTCCCGTCTGCTGCGAGAAAACGTTCGCAGCCATGGAAACCGCCAAAATAAGTATCACCAAGCCCGGCAGGTAAAATCTTGTTCTCACAAAAGCCTCCTAAAACCCTGTAGATCTGTCCCGATAATTGAAAGGCGCCGTCGCAACAGCGAAAAGCGGGGTGCCAGAATACCACGAAGATCCTGAGTAAATGAACTTACAGGTGTTGCTAAATCAGGATCGCGCAAAGTGGGAAAAAGCTTCCGCAAAATCGAGCGTCCGGCGCCAGCAGTTTAGTGGTTTGCCAATTGGAAAAAGTTGCCCTCGGAAAGTCCGGTTTGATGTAAAGCTTTGGGCACTATAAACTGCTAAGCCCCAAAGCGAACTTTTATCAGCAAGTACGTTATGCCACTGGAGGAAGCCTGCATGGCGCGCGCCTTAGATCGCAACCAACTCTATTCATTTGCCAAAGGTCATCGTAAAGAATACGAAACGCTGCTCAAGACTTTTGTTGAAACTCCGACCGTATCTTCGGATCCGGCCCACGCTGAAGATATTCGCGCCGGCGTGGATCTAACCGTCGAC
This sequence comes from Blastocatellia bacterium, assembly GCA_031371765.1. Lineage (GTDB taxonomy): Bacteria > Acidobacteriota > Blastocatellia > Pyrinomonadales > Pyrinomonadaceae > PSRF01. The sequence continues at coordinate 21,379 of JANMKA010000157.1, read as the reverse complement.
ACGTTCCGCCAATTCGGCGGGAAGGTGGACGTCTACAAGGCCGACCGCGGTAACCCGACCGTTCATGCGGTATTTGACTCAGCGAAAAACGCACCTACGGTTACGGTCTACAACCATATGGATGTGCAGCCGGCTTCGAAAGAAACCGAACCCTGGGACACCGAGCCGTTTGTTATGACCACCAGGGGCGACAGTTACTTTGGTCGCGGCACGACTGACGACAAGGGCCCGGCGCTGGCGGCGCTGTATGGCGCGCGCGCGGCTCAAGAGGCAGGCGTGCCAATTAATATTCGTTTCCTTTGGGAGTTTGAAGAAGAAATCGGTTCGCCAAATTTTGAAAAAATCATTTCCAAAAACGTGCGTGCCCTGCGAACCGATTCAGTCGTGGTTTCAGACACAGTTTGGGTATCCCGAGATCGGCCGGCAAGTTCAGCCGGGCTGCGCGGCCTGTTGGGATTTATTCTCACGCTCGAAACAGGCGCGACCGATACGCACTCGGGGGAAACCGGCGGCGCTTCACGCAATCCGATTGCTGAGTTAATGCGCTTGGTTTGCGATCTCTACGATCCGGTTACCGGCAAAATAAAGTTTAAAGGTTTCTACGACGATGTGATCCCGCCATCAAAAAGCGAACTGAACGATTGGGTCAACTCTGGTTTTACGGTTAAGGGATTCAAGAAAGCGCACCATTTGAAACTGATGCGCAGCGACGATCAGCTGGAAGTTATGAAACGCATCTGGGGCATGCCCACGATGGAGATTCACGGAGTGGTTGGTGGCTACCAGGGTCCGGGCGTGAAATCAATCGTGCCGCCACGCGCCGAAGTAAAGGCGTCGTTTCGCCTGGTGCCCGGTCAGGATCCGGAGAAGATTAAGAAGCAGCTGCTGGCCGCGATCAAAGAGAGAAACAGGGATGTGAAGGTTAAGTTTGAATCAGCCGCGCCGGCGTTTCGGACCGTGCTTACCGGTCCATTGCCCCAGGCTCTAAAGCGAGCGATCAAGTTTTCTTTCGGACGCGACGCAGTCTTTGTGCGCGACGGCGGAACTATTGGAGCGATGACCAGTATCGAAAAGGTCTTACAGTGCCCGGTGTTGTTTCTGGGGCTGTCACTGCCCGAGCACGGTTATCACGCACCGAATGAAAACTTTGATTGGCAGCAGGCGTCGGGTGGGATGGTGGCGTTTGCGAAATACTTTGAAGAGATAGCGAACCTGGGGAAAGAATAATTAGCCGCAGATGAACGCAGATGAAACGCGGATCTGAATAATCAAGAGCAGCGATGTGGGCCCTGAGTTCGGATCCGTTTTTATCCGCGCGAAACCGCGGCAAAAAAACTCTTAGATCACACACGCCATTCGTTCTTCATTCAATGCCATAAAACCGAGCTTTTCATAAAACCGGCGCGCTTCCGGATTTTCCAGGTGCACCGCGACATCGATTCGCGTCACTGCCTCTTTTCGCAGTCGCTCTTTTAATTGTTCCAGGAGCGCCGTGCCTATCCCGCCACCGCGGCGGCCCGCCTTCACCGACACATCATCGAGCTTTGCCACGACCGCACCCATCGACGTCGAGATCGCATAACAAACTACGCAGACTGCCGCAGCGCCATTCTCGTCATAGGCGATCCAGACGAATCCAAGTTCCGGTTGTTCCAGAAAAAGATCGAGCGCGTCGTTAAGTCCCTGGAAGCCACGATCGCCATAGGCCGCACTGCTGGCGAGGTAATGTTCGTCTTCGCGCAGAAAGGCGCGCAGCATTTCAAAAGCGTCAGCGACATCCGCGGCAGTCATCTTGCGACAAGTGATCAAGCAACACTCCTTTTGCCATGCAGGTCGGTCACGGCGCTGCCTTGAGTAGAAAATCTTTTGGGACAAATTCTATCGAGCGCAATGTTCCCTCGACTTTTGCCCGGGCGTCTGTGTTCGCAACATAACAGACCACGACGCTGCTTTCCGACTTGCGCTGACCACAGGAGATTTCGCCGCCGGCGTCAGGACTAAAGCTGGTCAGATCCACACTAGCGAAATCGGCAGCGCGCAGTTTCAACACGTTACCTGCCATCCTGACATTGAACACCACGCCTTTGGCGTCGCAATCAATCCGTTCCAGTATGCCTTGAACTTGCGTTTCATCCGCGCCAGGTTTCCGCAGCGCCTCGCGCAGGTAAGAAGAGGGATCGACTTTCAGGGGCGGCCCAGCGGTGGTCTGTTCGATCACAATGTTAGAGCGCGTGGCGTTGTTTGATTCTCGGAAGCGCGCCAGCTGTTCTTCCCTGCCTTTCAACTGGTCCAACAACATTTGCGCGCGCTGGCGAGTCTCCGCGTCGTTGTAAATACCGCTGAGTTGTTCCAGCAACGGCCGCGCGGACTTGACGTCGCCGCTGTAAAGCTCAAGCTGCGCGAGCATGAACCTGACATCATTCTTGCCTGGCGAATTGGCCAGCACGCCTTTGAGCATCCCGATCGATTCGTCGATATTGGTTCCGGTAACCAGATTCACAAAAGCGAGTAAGTTGTACGATTCAACAAAGTCGGCTCTTAACTCGATCGCTTTTTTTAGTTCCGCTCGCATGATATTGGCCGTTTCGTACGAAAACGTCGCAACAATTTGCTCATCTTCGCCCTGCCTGCTCAGTGCAAACGCGTAGTAATAGTGCAACAGATAATTCGGAGAGTTGGCAGCCGCCTTTTCCAATTGCTTCCGTGCTTCGGGAGCCTTGCCCTGGCGCAGCAGTAACATCGCCAACGAGGCGTTCGCCATCGGCTCGTTTGGATCAAGAGCCAACGCCTTTTTCAAATACGTCTCGCTCTCGGCGCGATGGCTGTGGAAAAGCAGATCGCCAAGATACGATTGCGCCGCCGCTTCGCTGACCGGCGCCGCTTGCATGTCGGTCTCGACCACCAGTTTACTTTCAAAGCGGCCCGTCAAAACCGGATAGCGGTCGTGCTTAATATAGTCGTGCAGTTCTTTCTCCATGCTTTCAAAGCTCATGGCAAAGGCTTTCTGAAACGCATCTTCCAGCGGCACATTCTCAGACATCAGCTTGAGAAAATTTCCCATCTGCGGGACTCGCTGGCCATCTTTTCCGAGAATCAGGTAATGCATTAGCGCCCACGATTCAGCATAAAAAACACTTTGCTTGTCGCGTTCATTGTAATAAGGAGATTTCTCGTCAACGTTGAACAGCGTGCGCAACGGCAACATTTTGGTTTCGCGCAAGAGGAACACGTGGCTGCTGATGGGACTGCCAAGCACCACCTTGGTGTCGTCGGTAATGCTGAACGTGCTGTAGTACTCAGCCAACCCTTCATTGAACCAAAGCGGCACATTTGGCGTAGTGTTGTTTATGAGCAGGTGGGTGTATTCGTGAAATATAACTTTGAAAGGATCCTGCTCGCCATGCACCTCGCTTGTTAGGGTGATGTAATTGACATCTTGTCCTGCTTGAAAATAGCCAGCGGTATTGGGGTTGGGTTTAAAAGGACGATAGGAATCGTCGCTCTTGAACACTATGACAGTGGTTGGCACCGGCGAGGTGTGAACTGCCTTGGGAAATAACTGTGCAAAGACTTCGCGAAACTGTTCCAGCCGCGTTGCCACCTGACGTATCTGTTTTTCGTTGGCGTTGCCGATGAGCAGGAAATTTTTCGAGCGCACCGAGAGCCAATTGTCTTTGGCGGACACTCGTGGGCTCAATGGTCCCGAAGAGATCAGCAAGAGCAGAGTTGCGAGGACCAGAACAATTCGTTTCATATAGTAATTCCTTCCGCCGAGGTTGAGGTCGCTTGCGCTCCAGGCAACGTGGTAAAGCAAACTTTTAGTTTGCGGTGGCTCTTTCCACCTCACGCGGGTTGCCCGCGCGGGGATTCCGGGAGTTACCGCGCAACCTGGAGGTTGGCATCCGACTTAAACCAACAGTTAGGTTTACACGACCGAGGTGGCCCCGTGTTCACGGTCTGAAGATCGAAGAGTTCGCCAGCCGGAATGCAAATTCAACGGTCACCCAGGTGGATGCAGGCCGGCCATCTTTCATCGCTGGTCTAAATTGAATCTTGCAGGCCGCCCTTATTGCATTTTCTGTGAGTCCGGCCGGTAAGCCCTTCAAAACCCTGACACGCGACACCTTGCTGTCCGCCGCTAACAAAACTTTCAGCGTTACAAAACCCTGGATGCCATTGCGGCGCGCCTCGCGAGTGTAATCAGGCGACGGCTTCTTAGTCATTTGCACCGGCTCGTCTGCTTCTTTCGCTGAGACAATGCGCTCATTGGCGTTGCTGGTCTCGAGAATTCTTGCCAGGCTGCCGTCATCGCTGCAACGGTAATCCTGATTTCTTTCTGCGGTTACTGGCGCTGCATCCGGTTGCGCGGGCTTTGGTGACTGTTTCGGTTCGTCGACCGCCGCCGGAACTGGCGACACGGTTCGTTTTGCCCGCCGCCCCGATTGCGCGTAGGTCAACGAAGCAAAAACCAGAATCGCCAGGCACAATGACGTCGGCTTCATCGCGAGTGGATTGTAACAAGAGCCGCTAGAGCGTAAAAGCCAGACCCTTGAATTAGTCAGTCCCTAGAATGCAAAAGCGGGCCACTCGAAAGCGGCCCGCTCTAGTCAGTTCTTCTAAGTGGTTTATTACTCTTCCGGACCAGCACAGGTTGGTCCATGCAGCGCCGGAATCTTTTGGCTGATGACCGGATAGTTTGGAGCTTCGTCAATATTGATCTGCGTCCAGTGAGCATAATTTTCGGGAACGTTAGTGTCGGCAAAGATAGCCTCTACCGGACATTCAGGAACGCACGCATCGCAATCGATACAAGTGTCGGCGTTTATGTAAAGGCGATCGGTGAGTTCATGAAAAGCTTCGACCGGACAGACAGCCGCGCAGTCGGTATATTTGCAGTCAACACATAACTCAACAACTACATAGGTCATTGGCGCATCAAGCTCCTTTTCAAATGATGGCAAATAGTCAGGCAGCAGGCAGTGGAATGTCAACAGAAAAAACGCAACTCGTGAATCGTAAATCGTGAATCGTCGACGAAGTGAACAGTAAACAGCAAACAGTGAACAGCCCGAAAAGCCACGCGTAAATCGCAAGTCGTACTGCGCTCACTTTGTGAATTGGCAAACCTAACCAGGCTCTTTTCGGTCCGCTTTGATAAGGATCAAGGACTATTCAAGTTTGACGGGTTTTTCCAGCTGTTCACCGTTTGCTGTTTGCTGTTCACTTCGCGAGCGATTCACGGCTTTCATCAACTTACCTCGGGCTCTTTTTTCTCGACGCTGCCTGGTCCATGGATGGTCTTATGCAAAACTGGATCGCCCTGGTAGGTTACGTGCGACGGTCCAGAGACAGTTACATCCAGTTGCTCAGCAACGTTGACGTCGACGCGCGCCACGCCCTTGGCCTGAACCACACCGCGTGCGGCGTGTAGTTTGTGCGCATCGATCCTCCCGGCGCCGTTGCTATCAATGTCAATCAGCTTCGTTTCCCCAGCCACTCTAATGGTGGTGGCGCCGCTGGCATCGATTTCAAACTTCTCGCTTTTTATGCCGGCGATGTCGAACTTGCCTGCGCCTTTGGCCGAGATGCCTTCGAGTTCGGGCACCGAAATCGTGATTTTGATGGGATCGTTAACTGAAAAGCTGCGGTTGCTTCTTATGTGCAGCACGTTGTTGCTGACGTCAGTTGTGATCAGTGGCAGCAGGTTGTCGTCGCCTTCGATGTCGATGCTTTGTGCTTTTTGGCAAACAACATCGATGTCGAAAGCTCCCTCAGTGGCGATCGAGTTGAACGAGGCAACTTCGCGCTTTTGTTTCAGGCGCACGCCCGAACCTTTAATCTCGTCGTGAATCTGAAAATGGCAGCCGGCAAACAATGCCAGCAGCGCCAACAACAAATACGTTTTTCGGTTGCTGAAAATGTGCATGATGGGGAATTACCCTTTTCCGTCCGCAGCCTTTGTTAGCGCGGTGGATCTTTGCGCGCATACTCGAGCGTTCGGGTCGTATTCTCGGTCACGCTCGGCATCGCTTCCGGTAAACCGCGCGCCTGAGCGGCCGACGCCGGAAGCAACTCGTGGGGCATTGCGGACGGTTGCGGCAGCGACGCGCGTTTGGGTGCAGGGTTGCTGATGAGTTTGGATAACTGCCGGACCAAAAAGAATTCGATTATGGACACGACGAAGAAGGTAAAGAACATGAACATGCCAACCACGTCTTCACCCAATTGCGCTTCACGCTTTAGAGTGACTGCGCCGCCCAGCATCATGCCCAGCCCGCTTACGCCAATAATGGTGATGGCTATTAAGAACGCAACGATGGCGCCTGTCCTTACGGTTGATTCGGTGGGTTGCTCTTTCAAGCTTGCGCCGCAACGATTACAAAAGCTCAAACCCGGTGTGATGGTAGTGCCACAACTGGAACAGAACATAAACGGTCCTTCCTGCGAATCTTGAAGAGAGTTTCCCCGTTAAGAGAAACGGTCGCTGCAGTCGGTAAGTTTCAGATTTTAGCCCATTTAAGCTAATGTCTGCCCAGCGCCCGCCAAACCCGGCGCTGGCCCGGCACCCTGCCCCAGAATCAGAGCAAAGGAAAAGCTGAATTGAACTCTGAAGCTTGAGCTTTATGATACCAATACCCACCCGCTAGCGCAGGCGTACCGACTTCATGCCACAACGTCGCTCCTGAGCTTAGCGGAAAGCCATAGGCATTCCGCACTGTGCGGCCGCAAGACGCAATCGTTTCGCCCTTTGCCCTTTGCCCTTTGCGGTGCGCGAATTACAATTTAAGGCGATGACTTTGATCCGAAATATTTCCGATACGGCCTTGCTGGCCGCGGTCTACCGCGCGCGGGAATCTGAACGCAGCGAACCGCTCTTCCGCGACCCCTTCGCGCGGCGCCTTGCTGGTGAGCGTGGCGAGCAGATCGCCCGGTCGCTGGTCTTCAGCGAAAAGAATGCCTGGGCGTGGTTCGCCCGCACTTATGTTTTCGATCAGTTGATCAATCAACAGATTGCCGCGGGGTGTGATCTGGTAGTGAACCTTGCCGCGGGCCTCGATGCGCGTCCTTATCGGATGGCACTGCCGGCTTCCTTGAAATGGGTTGAAGTGGACTTGCCAGAGATAACCGATTACAAAGAAGAAATATTAAAGGACGAGCAGCCAGGTTGTGAGTTGGAGCGCGTGCGACTTGATCTTGCGGACGTGGAGGCGCGGCGCTCTCTGTTTAGCCGGCTCGGCGCTGGCGCGCATCAAGCGCTGATTATCAGCGAGGGATTGATAGTTTATTTAACGGCCGAAGCCGTGGGCGCGCTTGCTGCAGACCTGGCGCGCCAGTCGTCGTTCAACTATTGGCTGTTCGACCTGGCCTCGCCGGCGCTGCTTAAGATGATGCAGAAAAAGATGGGTCAGCCGTTGGCGCAGGCGTCGGCGCCGCTAAAATTTGGGCCGGCTGAAGGCCCGGAGTTTTTCAAGGCGCACGGTTGGCAGACGCGTGAGGTGCGTTCAATGTTTCATGCGGCCGGCAGTTTGAAACGACTGCCGCTCATGTTAAGTTTCTTTTATCGGCTGCAAAAATCCGAGGCGTTCCAGGCCAACCGTCCCTGGAGCGGCGCCTGCTTGCTCGAAAATGTCTCAAGCGCTAACAACTAATAAATGACTGTTTTATGCCGCTGATAATCGTACTCGTTCGCATCGCCCTCGGCGTCGTGTTCAGCCTCGCTGGAACTACCAAACTGATGGACCAGGCTGGTACGCGCGAGGCGGTGCAGAATTTCGGTGCGCCCGAAGCGTCTGCGCCTGCTGTTGCCCTTATCCTTCCTTTCGTCGAACTGGCAATTGCGCTCGGTTTGCTTTTCAGTGGCACCGCAGCCCTTAGTGCAATCAGCGGGTTCCTGCTGCTCGGCGTATTCATTGTGGCGATCAGTGTGAACCTGGCCCGCGGCCAGACGCATGATTGCCACTGTTTTGGTCAACTTTATTCGCGCCCCCTGGGCTGGCCAACGCTGGTGCGCAATATCATTTTCGCACTGGGCGCTGCTTTTGTTTTTTGGCAAGCAACACTTAACGCCAGTCCGGACATTGTTGCTACCCTCAACACGCTCAGTGTCACCGGCTGGACACTGCTGGCCCTGGCAGTGACCGTTCTGGTGGCAGTGTTTGTTTATTTCCAGGTGCGGCATCGCAAAGCACTAGCAGCGAGGGTTGGACCAGAGGGCTTGCCGATCGATTCCATTGCACCCGACTTTGAACTACCTGCTTATCACGGGGGGACGGAGTCGCTTAGGTCGTTACTCGAACATGGCAAACCTTTGTTGCTGCTTTTCACCAGCCCTTACTGCGGGCCGTGCATAGTAATCTTCAAGGAGATCAAGGAATGGCAAGAGGCGCATAAGGATCAACTGACAATAGCGGTAATTACCCGCGGCTCGATCAAGGACAACTTTGTGAATGTCGCAAGGAACAGCCTGGGCGAAGTGCTTTTGCAAAAAGAGCGAGAGGTTGGCGAAAAATACGGCGGTCTGGCCACACCGACCGGAGTAATCGTTAGTCCTGAGGGTCTGATCGCGAGCCGCGTGGCCGCCGGACGTGACGAGATACACAATCTCTTGAGAAATGTGCTGGGCAACGCTAATGGCGGACCGGGGAAAGCGGAGAGCAGTAGGCAGTAGGCAGAAGGCAGAAAACAAGAAACAGGAAACAGAAAACAGAAAACAGAAAACAGAGAACAGAGAACAGAAAAGGATTAGTTTTCTATTCACTATTCACTATTCACTATTCACTATTCACTGTTCACTGTTCACTATTCACCGTTCATTATTCACCGTTCATTATTCACTGTTCATTATTCACTGTTCACGGTTCACGGAGAAACATATGACTGGACGCCCTGAAGCAAACGAATTCGCCTCCTACTATTCTGTCTACATCGATCGCATAGCCAGCGACGACGTTGTCACCGTACTGGAAAACCAACTGATTGAAACAGTCAATTTTCTGCAAGCTATTTCTGAGGAACAATCTCTTTATCGCTATGCGCCGGACAAGTGGTCCATGCGCCAGTTGCTCAACCACGTCAACGATACCGAGCGGGTTTTTCTTTTTCGCGCGTTGTGGTTTGCGCGAAGTTTTCCCGACGAGCTGCCAGGCTACGATCAGGAGGTAGGAGCCGCGACCGCCAATGCTGATGACTATTCCTGGGCCAGTCATGTTCAAGACTTCCGCGCCGTTCGCGAGAGCACACTGACTTTCTTTCGGAATCTGCCTGACGATGCGTGGTCGCGCAGCGGGATTGCCAGCGGCAATCGAGTTACGGTGCGAGCGCTCGCCTACATTCTCGCCGGTCACGTGTCGCATCACCTGGCCGTGCTTCAGGAAAAATACCTGACGAAAGTGGCATAGACTAGGAAGCTCTGATCAAGTCTTCGACGCGTAGCGTCGATGCGACTTTAGCCCGGCGTTTCAAGCCGGGATCACGTTCTTCCTCGCTCTCGTCGCGTAGCGAAGATTGAATATCGTCCCGGTTCCCAGCGTCGCTAAGCGACGCAAATAGCGTCCGGGCCGTTCCCGGCCTTGCAAGGCCGGACTAAATTCGTCTGCACGCTACGCGTCCAAGAGATAATACGATCTCACATAATCAGGGCTTCCTTTAGTCTGTGTCCGGTGACGAAAACACAGACTAGAGTTTGCGCTACATCGAGAAAAGACTGCGGTGAATAAATGAACGATGATTCGCAAGTCACGCGCATTCTCAGCCGCGACTCAATCGTCAACAGTGCGATCGTACCGGGATCGATACTGCGCGAGCGCTATCGTCTCGACAGTGAAATCGGTCGCGGCGGCATGGGCATCGTCTATCGCGCCACGGACCTCGAGTTGCATCGCGAAGTAGCAGTGAAAGTGTTGCCGACCGCTACCTCTTCACCTGATGCGCGCCAGCGGTTGATGCGTGAAGCTCGCGCTGCCGCCGCACTCAATCATCCCCACATCATTTCAGTTCACGACGTCGGCGAAGCGAATGGCGCGCCGTTTTTCGTGATGGAGCTGGCGCAAGGCCCAAGTCTCGCGAAGGCGCGGCCGACGGAACTGTCTCGCGTGGTCGAGATAGCCGGCCAGCTCTGCGCCGCGCTGGAGCACGCGCACGCCAATAACATCGTTCATCGTGATCTGAAACCGGACAACGTGCTGCTGTCATCGAGTCTCGACGGCAGCATTGTGAAACTCGTTGACCTTGGACTTGCATTGCCGGCCGATGCCGCGCGCATTTCCCGCGCGGGGCTGATTGTGGGAACGGCCGCTTACATGGCGCCTGAGCAGGCGTTGGGCCAGACGGTCGATGGCCGCACCGATCTTTATGCGCTGGGCGTTCTGCTTTATGAAATGACGACGGGCCGGCTGCCATTCATTGGCGACGATCCGCTGGCCGTGGTTTCGCAACACGTTCACGCCTCGGTTGTGCCGCCGCGTGTGTTGCGGCCCGATCTGCCGCGGGCGCTTGAGGCCATTATCCTGCGACTGTTAGCAAAAGATCCCGCCCAACGTTTTGCGACGGCCGCGGAAACACGGACGGCTTTGCGTGATTCGCTAACTGCCGAGGAATTCGCCACGGATGAAGAGGCAGTTGCCACGGTCGCGATCCTCGACGCACTTTCTCGCGGCCGTTTGGTGGGCCGCACCGCTGAACTTACTGAGGCAATTGAGTTGTGGCATCGCGCGCGTGAAGGCCATGGCCACGCAGTTCTTTTCAGCGGAGAGCCAGGCGCCGGCAAGACGCGGCTGGCGCGCGAAGTCACGATCCATGCTTCCGTCGATGGCGCCGTCGTTTTGTCAGGTGGCTGCTATGAATACGAAGCCACCACGCCCTATCTGCCTTTCGTCGAAGCCTTTCGTCGTCTGGTCCGCGAAGAAAAAGACGACGCCGCACTGCGTACGAAACTTGGCGACACGGCGCCGCAGATTGCGAAGCTCGCCCCCGAAATTCAAACCCGGCTGGGTCCATTTCCCGAACGTGCGGAACTGCCGCCCCATGAAGAGCGCCTGCTTTTCTTCGACGCGGTCGTAAAAGTTTTTGTGAATTTGGCTGGGCCTAAAGGGCTGCTGTTCTACGCCGACGATTTGCACTGGGCCGACCGCGGCACGCTTTGGCTGCTGGGCCACCTGCTGCGCCAACTGCGCGAGGAACGCGTGTTAATTCTCGGAGCCTATCGCGAAACTGAATTGGACCGGGCGCACCCGTTGGCTAAATCGTTGGTCGACTGGAACCGCGAACGTTTGGTGACGCGTCTCGCACTCAAGCGCTTTGATGCGGCAGAAACTTCGGCGCAACTCGGCGCGTTGCTCGGCGAGAGCGTCAGCGGAGATTTTACCGACGCTGTGTTTCGCGAAACCGAGGGCAACCCGTTCTTCGTTGAAGAGGTGCTCAAGGCGCTAATTGAAAAGGGCTCAGTACGCCGCGAGAGTGGCCGTTGGCAACGCTGCGACGTAGACGAATTGGTGATTCCGCAGAGTATGAAGGAAGCGATTGGCAGTCGACTCGATCGTGTCAGTGCGGAAGCCAACGAAGTCCTGCGCGCCGGCGCGGTCCTGGGAAAGACGTTCACTTTCGCCGAGTTGCAGTCAGCCTCCGGAGCGCAGAGTGAAGACGCGCTGCTTGATGCCCTGGACGAAGCCGTCGGCGCGCAACTGATCACAGCCAATCGCAGCGACTCGTTTACCTTTACTCATGACAAGATTCGCGAGGTGCTCTACGAAGAGCTGAACCCGATTCGCCGGCGCCGTTTGCATCGCCAGGCCGCCGAAAGTTTGGAACGCACCGCCACAACCTCGCACTGCGCTGTCGAAAAGTTGGCCCATCATTATATCCAGGCCGCCGATTACGAAAGCGGACTGAAATATGCGAAGCAGGCTGCGGCCGGCGCTGAACGCCTTTCGGCATTTGACGAAGCAATCGTGGCGTTTGGGCGGGCGCGCGATTGTGCCGAAGCGTTGGATTTGGTTGAAGAACAACTGGCGCTGGAGGAAGAGATCGGCAAGGTTTATTTGCTCCAGGGAGAAATGATTGCCGCCGGCGAGCATTTCGAACGTGCATTGGCATTGACGACCGACCCGTTTGTGCGCGCACGCTTGCAATGCCAGGCTGCAAGTTCTTTGGTGACAGTTGGCGATCAGCGCGGCTTGGATCATTTGCGCGAAGCGCTAAAGGTGCTGGATCCGGAGACGCATCCGTTGGAAACCGCCAATGCCCTCGCCAACGAAGGACGCTTTCATCATCTCGCCGGACGGCACAAGAAAGCGATTGAGTTGCTGACCCGCGCCGCTGAATTGGTGGCGCCTGCAGCAGTGGCCGAGACGGTGACTACACAGGAAGCTTCAATCATTACAATGTTGTATGGCTATCTCGCGGGCGCCTACCAGCATTCGGGACTGTTCAGTGATGGCGATGTCTGGGCGCGCAAGTCGCGAGAATTTGGCACGGCGCACAACATTCCCTTGGCGCAGGCACTGGGCCTGGAATACCTGGGCGAAAATGCAATGAACCGCGGTGAATTTGCGGAGGGGTTGAACTATGCGATGCGCGAGCGCGAGATCGCCGAACGAATTCACTCGCGCGAGCGCCGCGGTTGGACCCATATGTGCGCTTCGCTGTGTGCCATGTACATCGACGAAGAACGAGCTGAGCGCGAGTTCGTTGAGGGCATTGCACTCGGCGAATCCATCGGCGAGGTTCGCCTGATAACGTTGATGAAGGGAAATTACGCGGTCTTTCTGGCCAAACGCGGCGTCAGTTTCCTGGATCAGGCGTTGCAACTTGCGCAGGAGAATTTTGCTCAGGCGGAAACGCTGGGTCTGCTCTACACGCGCGCCGAAGGCCGCCGTACTTTGGCGCAAGTGCGACTCGCACGTGGTGAAGCTGAAGAAGCCGAACGTTTGTGCGCAGAGGCGCTGGATTTGGTTTCCGGCACTGAGTCGATGGTGAGCCGGCTTTGGCTCGGGCCGGTTTACCTTGAAGCACTGGTTGCTATGGGCCAGCAGGCGGTGGCGCATGGCGATGCTGAGAAAGCGAACGCGAAACGCGCGCGTGCGGAGGCCCACCTGCAGGTTTATCAGGAAATGGTTGCCGAGTGCCAGTCGCCGCTGTTCCAGGCGGAAGCCTCACGTTTGGCAGACTTGCTTGGCGTACTGCAAAACCGTTGACTTCGACTCAAGTTAAGAATAGATTGCCGCTATTCCCCCAGACACCAATAACTAATTCCTGAGGAGCAAAAATATGAAAAGGTTTTTCTTTGTTCTGGCGCTAATGGCAACAATTGGTTTGGGCGGGCTGGCAATTGAAAGTGCTTCGGCCCAAAACTCAAACTCGAGCACGACCATGAACGGCAACATGAGCAACATGAACATGAGCGGCGGGCATCATCGCCGTGGACATCATCGTCGCCATCGTCGGCATCGCCGCGGGGGCATGCACAAAGCTAACGGCAATCACAATATGTGATCGTTATGAGTTATCTGTTGTGACTGATTTGTTAGTCAAGATTGCTTAGAGGCGGGCACTGCTCGCCTCTTTTTTCGTGGTAAGCTAGTCCAACAATCCCGTAACATCCGATTTCCGATGGGCTGCCCTGACTGGTTCTCAAGACGTTTACAAACGGAACTATGAACAAACAAAAACCAAACAGCTCGGATTTACTTCGCGGCGCCGGCGCCGCTTTTTTCCTTGCGATGTTTCTGTTCGCAAGTTGGTCCAATGTCCACGCTCAGACTGCGGCTGATCGTGCTGAGTCGGAACGTTCAGATAAACTGACCGGCGGACATATTGAAACCGCTGAGTTTGAGCCGAACCAGCCCGACATTCGCCTGACCTTGAATGTCCCCTCGTTTCGCTTGACGCTTTGGCAGAACGGCAAAGAAGTGAAGTCGTACTATGTTGGCGTCGGCATGAAGGAGTATCCGATCTACGTCGGCGAGCGTGAGGCGACCGAAGTTATTTGGAATCCGGCGTGGATCCCGCCCGACAGCGATTGGGTTAGCAGTCATAAAGGAGTAAAACCAGGCGAAGTAATAAAGGCCAGCGACCCGCGCAACCCGCTGGGCAAAGTCAAAATTCCGCTGGGTAACAGCTATCTAATTCATCAGGCTGCCGGCGCGAACGACGTTGGTAATCTGGTTTCGCATGGATGCGTTCGCGTGCTGCGTTCAGAGCTTTACGATCTCTCGGAAAAGATAATGGCCGCGCGCGCCGTGCCCATTTCGGCGAAGCGAATTGAGGCGGCCAAGCACAGCTTTAAGACACTCTATGCAAAACTGGATGAACCACTTCCGGTTGATATCAATTACGACACGCTGGTGGTCGAAGGCGGCGTGCTGCACATTTATCCGGATGTTTATGATCATGGCCTGAATCGTCCGGCCCGTTTGCGTGCTGAACTGGTATCGTCAGGTGTCGATGTCTCAAAACTCGACGACAAAACTATCAAGAGAATGTTGTCGCAAGTTACGCGGCGCACGCAATTCGTTGTGGATACGCACAGCATCGAGGAGGGTCGCGCGCTCGAAGACGGGCAATTGCTGCCGCTGATCCCGAAAAAACAGAAGGCAGGAAAGTCGTGAATCGTAAATAGTTGTGAACAGTGAACAGCAAACAGAAAAAAGCAAGAGTTGTCCCGGATTGGGTAGTGTCCTAAGGACACCACCCCCGGATTGTCCTTAGCGCTCACTCAGTACTCAGCACTCAGCACTTCTTCCTGACGACCCAGGTCGTCATGGCGCGCAGGTTCTCGACCACCGTCGTCTTGATTGGCTCAATAAACTCCCCGCCGACCACTGCCGTTACTCTTTTCAACATCGCTTCGTCGACCAGGAAACGATCCGATCCGTCAGGGAGATGAAATCGTCTTCCCTCGATTAGCTTAATCGTATCTTGAATGCCGATAGTCGACGCGAGGCGCGCGAAAAAGATTCCGCCGGGTTTGAGCACCCGCCACATCTGATCGACCATCGCCTGCCAGTGTTCTTCATCGCGCGCAAAGTGCAGCACCGCGCTGCTCAACACCCAATCAAAGCCGGCGCTAGACTCTTCCGCCAGTTTGGGTGTAGCGGATGTTGTCTTGCTGTTGACTGTTTGCCGTCTGCTGTTTGCCTCTTTCCCAAACGACATTCGTTCCACCGGTTCGACACGAAAATTATTAGCCGGCAAATGTGGCGCGAGAACAGCAGCCAGCTTGCGAATCTCCAGTATCGCCGCTTCCGACTGATCGACACCGAAGACTTCATAGCCATTGCGAAGAAAATATGCGAGATTCCGGCCCGCTCCACAACCAGCATCCAACAGGCGCATTCCCGGAACAAAGCGGCCCTTCAAGAGTTGGTCAAAGAGATAAATATCAATATTTCCAAACTGCTGCTGGAGATTGTCTGCGCTCATCTAACCCCCTTCATCTAAAAGAATCCCACTGTTCGAACTGGTTTAGTGTACCGCGGAAAATGTTCAGACGTTCAAACAGATGCGCCGCATATCAGGCGAAGGCGGGTACTGATCCATTGACCCCTGGACCACAATTCTGTTATCAAGCCACGCGATGGAACAACAGCCCGTTGTATTGGAATGGTCGAACGTATGTTTGGGAAGATTCAGCAGAAGACTAGCATCACAACCGCTACAACTATAGCTGCACTCTTACCCAAGTCTGCTACAAAAACTCTTTCATAAACTGAAAACCTAGTACCTCACGGCCGCTCTGGCGACGAGCGAAGTCTGTGCAAGATCTGTTCCTGCTTCACCCTGATTTCTTAACGTCCAACTTTGAGCAAGAGCGATTCTCATGACAGGCTCCGGCCTGAATGGCACAACCCTCTTCCGGCGTGGTGATTCCAGTGAAGAACTCAAGCCTAATCATTCCTATCTCCCAAATCGAACGACGTATTTTCTATGTTCGCAAGACCAGAGTGATGTTGAGTGTGGACTTGGCCGAGCTATATGGAGTGGCTGTAAAAGCGCTCAATCAGGCAGTTAGGCGAAATCTCAACCGCTTTCCTGAAGATTTCATGTTTCAGCTCACGCCGGAAGAGTTCAACAACTTGAAGTCACAAATTGTGACTTCAAGCTGGGGAGGGATCCGGCGGGCCATGCCCTATGCTTTTACGGAACAAGGCATCGCGATGCTTTCCGGCGTTCTCAAAAGCCCGAGAGCCGTCAGAGTCAACATCGAAATCATGCGCACTTTCGTCAAACTAAGCCAGATGTTGGCTTCCAATGCGGACCTGGCGCGAAAGTTGAGGGAGTTGGAAAAGAAGTCGGATCGTCAGTTCAAGATTGTCTTCGACGCCATTCGTGAGCTCATGATTCCACCGCCGCCGAGGGTCAAGCCAATTGGCTTTCGACCTAAACGCTAAGTAACGCGCTAATCGAAATCACCTTCAACCCACCACCTCAAAACGAAAGGCATGCCCATGAGCGAAGTCAAACTCAACCTTGCGCGGGGCATTTGCAAGCGGCTGTTTTCGCTGATTTCCCGTGGTGTTTTCACTTGCCTATTTACTCTCCTTGGCCATCTATGTAATCTGTAAGCAACGGATCTCACCGCACCGGTCAATGTCGACCACAATTCCGTCATTTCGTTCGTGCCCCAAGCCACAATCCGATTTCGAGGAGGGACGCGATGAAGCTGTGTTCACAATGCGAGTTTATTTATGAGGACGAGCAGGAACGCTGTGACATGGATGGGGCGGAACTGGTCTACGAGCCCACGCTGGAACATGTTTTCCCCAACGGCGCGCTACAGACCAGGACAGAACTGGAGCGGCGAGCGCCCGCGGGCTTGGTTATTCCCTTAACAAGATCGCCGCAACCGGAGACTTCAAATGCGCAAACCGTTGTCGTAGTGACTCGCAGAAAGTTGCTATTGCAAATCGCGGCCGTGGCGGTGTTAGCGGCCGTTGCGTTCGCTGCTTTTTACGCGACGCCACGTCTGTTCCAGACAAAACCGCAAAGCGCAAGCAACACGATCGAGACTCAGCAGCCGCAACCGGGAAACTCTCAACCACTACTTGTCGGTTCGGATGCTGCCGCAACTTCTGATAGACCTGAAACGCAAGAGACGAAGTCTTACGTGTCGCGATCGTCCGACAAACCCGAAACTCGAGACGCGAAACTCGAAACACCGTTTCCGGCATTGCCCGGACTGAAGCCGCTGCCGCGTTTGAAACCACTACCAACGCTGAAGCCAATACCCAGGTTGTCCGACCGCAGCCGATCCGTAACCGCCGGCAGAACAGGCATTGTTGTAAACCCGAGCGCACATAAAAAAAAGGAATCGGGTTTTGGATCGTTTCTGAAAAAGACTGGACGAATTCTGACCAAGCCGTTTAAGTCGTAAATCGGAAGTCAGAGGGCAGAGATCAGAGGTCAGAGATCAGTTCAGAGAGCAAAAGTCAGAAGCCAGAGGCCAGAGTCAACGAACCCCGTGCAGTGTTTTGACCTCTGACTTCTGACCTCTGGCTTCAGGCCGCTGCGCGGTCGGTTATCTCCAGCCCACGATCAATGATCGCGAACGCCTCGTGCAACTCAGCCTCTGTAATACTCAGCGGCGGATTCGTGAAGAACGTATTCCAGCGAACAAAAGTATAAAGCCCTTCCGCGCGGAAAAACTTTCCCAGCTCCTGCATCTCAGGCGAACTGCCGTTGAATGGCGCCATCGGTTCGCGCGTCTCGCGGTTTCGTACCAGCTCGAAAATGCCAAACAACCCAATGTTGCGCGTCGCACCCACCGATGGATGCCGACTTTCCAAGTCTTCCATCAGACCGCGCATTACTTCACCCATGCGGCGCGCGTTTTCGATCAGCTTGTCCTCTTCATAAACCGCGATCGTGGCCAGGGCCGCCGCGCAGGCGAGCGGATGGCTGTTATAAGTAAGCCCGCCGTAAAAAACATTCTTATCAAAGTGATCGGCGATCTGACGCCGCATGCCCACCGCGCCAAGCTGCACGTATGCGCTCGTCAGTCCCTTGGCCATTGAAATCAGATCGGGCACAACCTGCCAATGGTCCACCGAAAACCATTCGCCGGTGCGGCCAAAACCAGCCATCACTTCGTCGGCGATCAGCAGGATGCCGTACTTGTCGCACAGCGCGCGCAATCCCTGCATGTAACCAGCGGGTGGAATCAGGATGCCGTTCGTGCCGACAACCGGTTCGACAATGATGGCCGCGACGGTCTTCGCGCCTTCGAGTTCCAGAATCTCTTCCGTCCGCGCCAGCACTTCTTCTGTCGTGTCCAATCCTTTTTGCACGCCATGATAAAAGTCAGGAATGCGAAAGACGCCGGGAATGCCGGGTTCCGCAGCCCAACGGCGCGGATCGCCCGTCAGTGTCAGCGCGCCTGCGGTGCCGCCGTGGTACGAACGATAGCGCGCGCCAATCTTGTGACGCCCGCTGTACATGCGCGCGATGCGGATCGCGTTCTCGTTTGCTTCAGCGCCGCCGTTGGTGAAGAAAAAACAATCGATGTCGCCGGGAGTGATCTCCGCGAGCTTTACACTCAAGCGGGCGCGCACTTCGGTGGCCATAAACGGATTGGCATAAGGAAGCACGGCCGCTTGTTCCTGAATCGCACGAACCACGCGCTCGTCGCCGTGCCCGATGTTCACGCACATCAGTTGACTGTTGAAGTCGATGAAGCGCTTGCCTTCCGGCGTCCAGAAGTAGATGCCCTTCGCGCGCGCGACCGGAATTGGATCGACTGCGGCCTGCGCGGACCATTCAAACAGCGTGTGCCGCCGGCAAAGCTCGACAATCTCGTCGCCGCTCATAGTTGTGGAAGCTGTGTTTTTATCTTTGGCTGTAGTAGACATGGCGGCTGATGTTACTAGTTGCGCGCATGCTATTCAATCCGGCCGCTTCTCAGGCGGTGACGCAGCCTGAACTTAAAGGGCTCGCAGTGGCGATGAGGTCAGTACCGTCTGCGGTAGCGGATGGGTCGCCTGATTGTCGATTGGCAATTGCCGATTTCCGATTGGTGTCTGGCGATCGTGCCAATTGGCAATTTGGCAATCGCAATTTGACAATGTCTTACTGCTTCTCAGGCGCAGTCCGCAGATAACGCCAGATAGCCTCCAGCGCCGGGTCGCGTCCGTCACGAAAATCTCGCAGCGTCAACGGCGCACCCCCAACCTCTAATCTGCGGCTTTTTTCTAAGCGTACGGCTCAACGAAGAAGGGGAATTTCCTCCGAGAATTTAACAGCACGATAAACAGGAGCACACGGCAGGATTTAGACGGGCAGGAGTCTTGAGGTTCAGCGTTTATGCTTCACGGTTCACGGTTCACGGTTCCCGGTTCACCGTTCACTGTTCCCGGTTCACGGTTCACTGTTCCACCGTTCACTGTTTGCGGCAAAACAATCAACCCCGCGAGGTAAAGCCCAAGCGTAAAGAAAGAAATATAGCCAGTGGCTGGCGCAAACGCCGGCGCATCGAGGGCGCCGAGAGTAACGCCTTGTGCCAATAATCCGGCCGCGCGCTTGAGCCAACCGCTATCCGGCGCATAAAGGCTTGCGAGCAGCAGATGCTTCAAGACGAATGCAGTGCCAAACAACACTACCAGACTGCGCAACAAACGCCGCGCGTCAAAAGATGAAAACTGATTGTTCCAAAGCGTCCAAAGGAAGAAGAACGAAAAGATCCAATGTAATAAACCGCGCTCAGGCAAAACCGAATTGAACGCCTGCGCAGATGCAAAAAAGAGCGTGAGCAAGATCCAGATATGACTCATATTAGTCAGCGGTGAATTATTGCCGGCGACCAACGATCGCAATTCAAGCAAGCCTCCCCGCACAAACAGCAGCAGCAACAGCACTGCAAGAACTAAAGTGATCAGTGGCGGTGGCAAAAAGATAAACGCGTGATCTTCCGAGCTGACGCGCAATCCGCCTAACAGCGCCACCGTCAGAAAAATGATCGGCAAAACCCAAAAGCTAACCAGCGCTCGATTCCTCGACCGGTTAGCAACCGCAAGCGCGCTCGCCACTATCGCTCGCCGATCGGCAGTGGTTAAGTCGTCGCTATCTACGGTCTTTAGTTCGTCGCTCATCTTTGACTAGTCGGTAGTCAGTAGTCGGTAGTCAGTAGTCAGTAGTCAGTAGTCAGAAGTCAGTAGTCAGTAGTCAGAAGTCGGTAGTCAGTAGTCGGTAGTCAGAAGTCAGTAGTCAGAAGCCAGAAGTCAGTAGTCAGTAGTCGGTAGTCAGAAGTCAGAAGCCGTTCCCGGTTCCCAGTTTCCGGTTCACAGTTCACGGTTTCCGGTTCACGGTGCCCGATCCTTCCTCACTTCCGCTGCCGCATCACCTTCAACGGGTTAACATCTCCCCAACCGCGCTCTGTTCCTTGTTCCAGCTCCGCCTTCAACTCAGCAGCCGTGTGCATCTGCAAATTGTCATCCGCAACCGAAACCGGTCCGGGCGCGAGCGCAATCGCGCGATTGACCGTTTCCAAACCGCGCTTGAACAAATCCTGATCGTAGTAAACGCGCCCCCAACCTTCGCGATAGAAAGAGTAGGCAATATAAAACTGCGTCGTCGGATCACTCTGCGCCGGGTCCGCGCTCTGCCACACCTCGCGCGCGGCGCGAAATTGTTCCCGGCGAAAGAGCGCGAGCGCCGCAGCAAACTTCGTCTCGTCTACCTGGTAAGTCCCGGCCGCCACCTGCGCTCCAGTCGCCACCTCCCTGAAGCTGCGCGGCTCAGTCGCATACAACCAGATAATCCCCACGGCATAAACCACCGTCACCACAAGGCCAACAATTTGAACAAGCTTTTGCCGCATGTTGGTAACAGTAAACGGTAAACAATAAACGGTAAACAGTAAACAGCCGGGAAGAGGCGTGAATCGTAAATCGTAAATCGTCGAGTTTGTCAGTACCGCCTGCGGTAGCGGGTGGGTGCTTTCGTTCGCGACTCGGGCGCTGAGGTCAGTACCGCCTGCGGTAGCGGGTGGATGCTTTCGTCCCGACTCGGGCGCCGAGGTCAGTACCGCCTGCGGTAGCGGGTGGGTGCTTTCGGCGGCACTTGCTGTTTACTGTTCAATGTTTGCTGTCTACTGGTTTGGGGCGCAAAAAAAGAGGGGCACTGTGTGCCCCTCTGCTTAGTTCACGGTTTACGGTTTACGGTTTCCAATTCACGGTTAAGATGCTTCTCACCCCGCCGCCACCATCGAGCGCAGGCAGCAGCGACGCCAGCTTGCGACTCAAGCTCGACCGCTCTCGTGTTCGCTGGCGTTGAGCTACCGGCCCAGGGTTCTCTCGCTGTTCACTGAACGCCGCCAGGCGCGACCACCAGGGCGATTGATAAAGTATCGGCGTTGGCTTAGTACCTTCAGGCATAGAACTCCCCTTGTTCA
>JANMKA010000155.1:0-53381 GCA_031371765.1 Blastocatellia bacterium | reverse complement strand
GGCAGCGTCTCTTTTTCCGGACGGCGCACCGCGACGGCTTCGCGATTGATGATTTGTGAAACGTACGATTCGGTGTCGTTCATATCACCGATCAGAATCGCCTGCGTCGGACAAACGACGACACACGCCGGTTCCAGACCGACATCGATGCGGTGCGCGCAGAAGTTACATTTTTCCGCGGAATGATCTTCCGGATTGATGAAGATGGCGTCGTAAGGACACGCGGCCATGCAAGCCTTGCAGCCAATGCAGATCGATTTGTCGAAATCAACGATACCGTCGGCGCGCTTGAACATCGCGGTCGTCGGGCAGGCGGTAACGCAAGGCGCATGCGCGCATTGATTGCAGCGCGTGACCTGATGCGCGCGCCGCACGGTGGGGAAAACACCAACGTCGACGTGCTTAACGTAGGTGCGCGTGACCGAAAGCGGCACCAGGTTTTCAGATTTGCAGGCGGTAGTGCACGCGTGACAGCCGATGCAACGCGTGTGGTCAATCACCTTGGCCCACTGCACAGGTTGGTTTTGTGACTCTTCGCGCATCAATCTCGGATTCGGATTCGGGATGAGGGCGAACTATATCATGCGATTCGAGGTTCAGCCGCGGATTTACGCGATAAACGCGAATTAAAACAAACCCAACTTAAGAACTGAAAACAAAAATTCAGAGCGGGATCATAGTGGTCCTCACAACGCTTAATCATTTTTTCAGATCCGCGACAATTCGCGTTAATCCGCGGCCAAATTTCTTTTGACAATCGCGCTTGCCGTCGTCCAGTCC
Organism: Blastocatellia bacterium; assembly: GCA_031371765.1. Classification (GTDB taxonomy): domain Bacteria; phylum Acidobacteriota; class Blastocatellia; order Pyrinomonadales; family Pyrinomonadaceae; genus PSRF01. Next base: position 52,601 of record JANMKA010000155.1, on the reverse strand, counting down.
AATGGGTGGCATTGACAAAAGCTCGTAGCCGTAAGAAATTAGCTATGGTTTTCCGGTTTCAAACGTTCGGGAGGTTCGGTATGCGTCTTCTTATTTCTTTCTTTGTTCTCAGTCTGCTTGGTGCGGTGGCTCAAAGCGGTTGCAATTCTGCTGAACAGAAAAAAAGCACTGGCCCCATCGCAAGCGCGTCGCCTGCCGCTCCGCCGGCTGATGGCGCTCGCCGCATCAGCGTTAATGAACTTAAAGATATGCTCGATAAGAACCAGGCTGTCGTGATTGACGTGCGTAACGAAGCCTCGTACAACGCCGGTCACATTCACGGCGCCAAGTTAATTCCGGAGGCAGAAATTCCAAATCATCTGAGCGAGCTGCCAAAGGACAAGCTCATCGTCACCTACTGTTCTTGACCAAGCGAACATACGTCCGCCCGTGCGGTGGTCGACCTCAAAGGAAAAGGAATTGATAACGCGGCTGCGCTGTTAGGTGGTTTTGCGGCTTGGCAGAATGCAGGTTTCCCGGTTGATAAGAAAGAGTAGAAGACAGTAGGCAGGAGCAGTCGGCAGTAGGCAAAAAACGCCAAGCTCAAAGCTCCAAGTTCAAAGTACAAAGTACAAAGTACAAAGTACCAAACAGAACTAACTGTCCGAGTCTCTCCTCGTTTTTAGTCTAAAGCGAATGCACTGTTCCAACTGTGGTTCCTATATCCCTCCGGGCGTGCGCTTCTGTTCAAACTGCGGCACAGCCGCCGGCGATCCGGAGGCGACGCGAATCGCGCGCGTGCAAAGCGGGCTACCGGCCCAGCAGGACTTAAACGAAGATCTCGAGCAAGTCGTCTTCACTGTTCGTCCCACCATGATCTTTATCAAACTCGGTTACGCGCTGGCAGTGCTCGCGGCGTTTGCGCTGGTAATCCTCTTGGGATGGGTTGAGGTACCGGCCCTTATTTCTGTTCCGATTGGTTTGGCGCTGCTGCTGGTCCCGGCGTATTACCATCTCAGACGCAACATGGTCCGCTACACACTGACCGACTCAAAACTCGAAATCGATACCGGCCTGATCGCGCGCACCACACGCAACATTCCGCTCAGCAAGATTCAGGACGTCACCGTGTCGGCCAGCATTCCCCAACGCCTGCTTGGCTTCGGAGACTTAGTCGTAGACAACGCCAGCGAGCTCGGCGGCACGATCGTCCTGCACAACATCAGCAAACCAGCCCACTATGCCGACCTGCTTTTGCGCCAACTCCGGCGCCGGCATTAGACTGCCCGTAGTTACAACCAGCCCGCTCCCGGGAACATCTAGATAGAAACGGGTTCTAAGTCAGGACTGTAGTTATTCGACATGTTGCGCCTACTCTACAAAACAATTAGTGCGATCACTTTCGTGCTGCTGCTCACTGTCTGTTGTTTTGCGGGTGGCGAAGCTGACAGGACAAAAGCGGCGAACGGTTTGCCCGACAAGATTGGTGATTTTCGCGGACGGGGGCCGTCGGGGATTGTGCTCATCGATGCGGGCCCGGCGTTAATGCCTGAATTAAAGAGGTTCAGTCGAACATATGTGGCTGCAAATGGCGAAACTTTTGACGTCGAACTCGCTAGAACCCCAAATGACAGCAGTGCCTACGCATTGTTGACCGCTTCGCGGCCCGCAGTAGCTGATGAGATCAGAATTGGTGACATCGGGACAGCCAGCATCGTAACAGCCAGCCGAGTTGAATTTGTTAAAGGCAATGCGTTTGGCATTGTCGTTACCGAATCGAAAAACCCAGGCGCCCAGCTGGAATTGGTCGAACTGGCGACCGCCTTCGCGCAACAACTCGACAACGGCGAAAACGATATCCCGGTGTTGATTAAGCACCTGCCAAACTGGGAAACAGTGCAGCCGAAGGCTTCCTACGTCGTCAGTCTGCAGCCATTAAAAGATTTGTTGCCGCAACAACGCGTCCTCGACGCGGTTTCATTTGAAGGCAGCCCTGAGGCGGTGCTGGCGAAATATGACGCCGGCAAGCTTCTGCTTATCGAATTCAACACCGCCAAGATAGCTGCTGACAACGACTGGAACATCAAAACGAAAATCGGCGAATTGCGCGGTGCCGGCGCGAACGCTGACGCGCTGCCCTCGGCTTACCGCCGCGTAGGAAACTATTCGGTGTTTGTCTTTGACGCCCCGAGCGAACCGGTTGCGAATGAACTAATCGATCAGGTGAAGTATCAGCAAGTGGTCCAGTGGCTGGGGAATGATCCTTACGTTTACGAACGCGCGACCCGAGAATTTACCGAAACTACGCTCGGCGTTTTTGTCTCGGTGGTTAAGGCTTCAGGTCTGGCGTTGGTCACATGTTTAGGCGTGGGCGGCTTTTTGGGAGCGCTCCTGTTTAGCCTTAGGCGCAGCCGCACGCGAAACGTGGAAGCGTACACCGATGCCGGTGGCATGTTGCGTTTGAATCTTGATGAGATGACGCCAGAGACAGATCCGGCGCGGCTGATTGGGCCGGGAGTGCGCTAGTGCGGGGCTTCCCACGTACGACATCCCTGATAAGGAAAAAGCGCTGGGCCGAATTCGACCCGCGCTTTTTTATTCCTAACCTTAAAAAATAATGCGGGCTGCTGATCTTCCTGGGAGACTCCCCCAAGCCTCGTCAGGACGGAAATCAGCAGCCTCGCAATGGATGCTCATCAATTGTGTGCCAGCGTTAACTCCGTTCCCCCGAAAGAGCCACCGCCTGCTTTTCAATCGCGAGAGGACGCCTCCCCCAAAGCTTCCACTCACCACAATCTTTGAGCCTGACCCGATTACCCCTTTTTACCCTTCTTGTTTTCGGTTCTCTTTTAGCAACGAGCGTGCCAATAGCTATTTTCAACCTGGCGTACCTTGCTGGTTTTCCTTTTTCTTAGGAAACGTGCGGTCGAGGCGATGTTGGACCAGCCCGGACGACGATAAGGCAAGGTCGTCTCGTACATCTTCAATACATTGGGCCCTCGCTCGCGAATGAAAATCGCTCGCCAGACTTCGACCAACCCACTTTCGGTTTATGAAAAGGTTAAGGAAGCGCGTCGACTAACGCATCGATTTCTTCGGAGGTGTTGTAAAGATGAGGTGCGACGCGCAAACGGTCGCCACGTGGGGCAGTAATGATCGCGCGATCCTTTAGATGGGAGTACAAGTCCATCGCGCTCAGGTCGCGGGTGTGTTGAATGCAGACAATCTGAGATTTTTCAGTGGGCTGCCGCGAGCTAACAATCCGATAAGACTTGTTTGCCAAACGTTCGCAAAGATAATCGCTGAGCGTTTCCAAGTGCGACTGTATGCGACTGGTTCCGGTTTCGCTGAGAAGTTTCAGACTCTGCTCCAGGCCATGAATCAGTGCCGCTGGTCCAGTGCCCGTTTCCCATGCAAGCGTGCCGCGGTTCCAGCCCTGGGAAAGGTTTGCGTAATCATCCGGGTCAGGAACGCTGATCCAGCCCACGAGTGTGGGTTGGATTCGCTCGCGCGCTCTATCTGAAAGATAAAGGAACCCGACACCCTCGGGCGTCAACAGCCACTTGTGACAAGCGCCCGCAGCCACATCGACAAGTTCTGCCTGGACATCGAGGGGAATTACACCTAACGCTTGAATGACGTCGACGACCAGCAGGGCGTCAACTGCGCGAGCGGCGCGGCCGATACGCTCAAGGTCGGCGCGGAACCCAGACGCGTATTGCACTTGGCTGACAGCAACCAGCCGCGTTTTAGTGTCTATCAATCCAATCAGTTCATTCAGATCGATTCTGCCGGCGCGTTCTTCGGCCATCCGGACTTCGACGCCGAATGCGTCGCGTAGTCTCAGCCAGGGATAGAGGTTGGAAGGAAACTCGTTGCGGAAAGTTACCAGATTTTCGCCCGGTTGCCAGCGCAGACCATTGGCAACTGTCGACAAGCCGTCGGACGTGTTGCGCATGAACGCGACCTGGTCAGGACGTGCGCCCAGCATCGTCGCGAGCAAGGTTCGCGTTCGTTCTTTGGTGGCGATCCAACTGCGAAAGTTAAGCGAGCCGTTCTCGGACACGTCTCTTAACTGGCTTTGTACCGCGGCGATGGTAGCGGTGGGCGGCGGCGAGACAGCGGCGTGGTTCAGATAGTTAAACCGAACCGTTACCGGAAAGAGCGCGCGCAAAGCATCGTTCATAAAAAGGATTTATCAGCAGTGCCTGCGGTTGCGAATGACTAACGAGCGTGCAGCTTAAGCTAGTGAATCAGGAATGAAAGGACGGCCGTACAGGTCCTGATACAACCAGCCAAGCACGCGCGCTTCCGCTGTGCAAAGCGTTTCGATCCAGCAGTTGATAAGGAATTCTTCGCGGCCGCGGGCTGATGGAATCTTTTTGGCCTCGTTCACAACCGAATCCCCGGATTGCAGATCGAGTTGATAGGCCGTGCTGGCCGCCTCGGTAGCTTTCGTTGCGCTGTCGAGGGCATTCAGCAGTTGGCTTATCCAGGTGTGGAGTTGGCGCTCGGTTGCATGTTCCGCCAGCGCCTGAATTATGCCGATGGCCAGACGATCCTCGGCGCGGTTGAAAGCAAAGACCTGTTCGCCGGCGGTCTGGCTGCGCTGCTGCTTCCACTGAAAAACTTCTTCGACACTCGGGTGTTTGACGATGGCGACCCGCTGATCGAAATCGAGAAACCATTGAATAACATCTGGCACTGAATCGAGATCGATTCTGCCGGCAGCATCGCGGCTGAGGGCAGGCGGACCGGCGGTTTCGCCGTCCCCGTTGTTTGGAATTATCTGGGAAGCTTCAGAGGTGCTCATAGGAAATCATTTCGCCGCTGAAGGCCCCGTGCGCTTTAGTTCAAAGCCGGCTCTGACTTCGCCGACCACTTCGCCACGCCGGTTAAGAACCGGGAAAAACGCGTAACGCGCAACGGCCTCGAGCGACTCATCAACCAACACGCCGAGTTGCCGCAGCGACTCGATCACCACCGTCGGCCGGGCGCGATGATCGTCGCCGTCTTCAATCTTCAATGCCAGCCCAAAACCATGCGGCCATTCGTCGCAAGGTAAAACACCAACTGTGTAGACGCCTTCCGCGCCAACCTTTGAAATCAGGCGGCCGCCGGCGGCACGCATCATTTCTGTGTCCAGCCGTTCAGTTGAGCCGCCGATCAGTTCCGGGTACGTGGTCATCGCCGAAACAATGCGGGAGCATGCGGCCTTCGTCTCTTCGTCGAACTCGTTCGGCGGCGACACCAGCCGCGCATACATCATCGCCATTGCTTTGACTGTGATTCCAAACACGGGAACGCCGCAGCCGTCGACGCCCACGGAAATGTCTTCGATGGCGATGTCGGAAAACTGCGAAATCACCTTACCGATAGCCAGTTGCGCTGGATTGCCGGCCTCGTAATAGGTTTCCGTCGGCGCGCCCAAGTGCAAAGCCAGGGCCAGCATGCCGGCGTGTTTGCCCGAACAGTTGTTCTGCAACACGTTTGGCGCTTGGCCGCGTGCGCGTAATTCTCGAGTCGCCTCAGGACTAAAAGGTTCATGCGTGCCGCACTTCAACGCTTCCGGTCCGAGGCCGATTTTTTTCAACATCGAAGCCGCTAATTCCGTGTGCATCGGCTCACCACTATGCGAGGCGCACGCAAGCGCTATCTCTTTTTCGTTGAAGCCAAAACGATCTGCGGCGCCCGAAGTGATTAACGGAATCGCTTGATGAGGCTTGGCAGAGGAGCGCAGGAAAGTAACCGTTTCGGGCGCGCCGAGATGGGCGACAATCGTTGCGTCCGGCTCAACGGCGACCACATGTCCGCGATGGCGCGACTCAGTAATGGCGCCACGCGTTACCTCGACCAGCGGCTCGGCGGCTGGAACTTCAAGATTGTTGGCAGACGGTTGTCGACTAACCTGCATAGTGGTCGTTTTGGGGTCCGATAACCTTTAGCTAGTCGTAACGCAGCGACAAACCAAAGTCTACCGAACATTCTTCTTTAGTGAACGGCCCGGCATGTTATCACGACGCGATGCGAAAACTGAGTCAGCCAGGGAACTGACAACAAAAAAGGCAGAAGGTTTTCCTTCTGCCGCATACATTCCGGAAAAACCTCAAATAGGTCTAAATCTTTCCTTGTTTTCTGGCTTTGCGTCCACCGTAGCTTAGGACAGTGAGTTTCACGGTGCGCTTGCCAAATTGCATTGCTTCCCTTGAGCTGGGAATCCAGATATCGATGTGCCGGCCGCGAATCGCTCCGCCGGTATCGGCAACCAGGTACTCGCCTGAATAACCGGGATGCTCAACTCTAACCCTGGAACCTAGTGGTAAAACCCGCGGGTCAGCAGCGATCAATCCCCGGCTCACCATTCGGCCACTTGCTGTTCTGCCTCGCAAGCTATAGGCCGTGGCCAGGTAGCTGGTGGCTGGCCCGACGACCAAGCCGTCGTCACCCGCTTTCTTCAAATTAGCGGAATCCGCTGTTGCGGGAACTTTTCCCTGCGTCTGACCAGCGTCCTCTTTTTGTTCTTTGATTTGTTCTTTGAATTGCGAAAGCAGGGTTTCTGCTATTGAAGGTGTTGCTGAAAAAACTATTAAGCCAAATAGAAGCACAAACACAATGACTGCGCTTCGGCCGATTATTGCTTTCATCCGTCCGGGTCTCCGTCCGCTTTTTGTTTAAATTAAGGGGCTTGACACCCTTGTTACATGCGTTGAAAACGCCAAGCCCACCAAAAAGAAAAGGCGGGTAAGAACACCCCGCTTGATGGCAAGGAAACTAGCACAGGCCTTCGAGCGCAGTCCAGGCGAGAGCCCGCCCAAAATCCCACCAATTGTTCACGATTCAGCCTAAATACTGAAATAATTTGAGTTAGCAGGATGGGATAAAAACTGGCCGCGGGCGGGAAGAGGGCTAAATTGAGAGAAAGTTCTCAATAATCCGGCGGCCCTCTGGGTGCTCGTCGTCGAAGAGCTCGGGGTGAAACTGGACGCCAAAAAGGGCCCGGCTGCGGTGCTGCATGGCCTGAATCGGAGAGTTCTCGTTCCACGCCGTGGCGTGAAAATCCTTGGGCAGTTGCTTCACTTCATCAAAATGGGAATGCCAGACGACGATGCTGCGAGGCAAGTTCTTGAAGATGCCGTTCCCGTCGGTCTCGACCGAAGAGTAACCACGCTCGCGTTTCGCACCTGCATAACCTTTACCCGGCTCAAGGCGCGCCATCAAATCCACCGGCGCCCCGAACGCCAACGCGATCTGCTGGTGTCCGCCGCAGACGCCCAGGATCGGCTGTTCAGTTTTCCTGATGACCTCAAAAACGCCGGCGAGCGCCTGCGCTGAGTATTGATCCCAGGGATGACTCTGGCCGCTGAGAATTATGTGGGAAGGCTTGAGGGAATTTATTCTTTTCAGTGAAACGGCGTGGAACGGTTCGGTCAATATCTCAAGGCCTGCCCGCATGCGGCCGAGCACGGCGCGCAATTCGCGCGGGCTGTCACCGTGGCCGTCGATGGTATTGTCGACGAGGTAAATCAACGATGTAACAGTCACTTGGGAATTCCGGCTGCCTCCCAGCCGTTTGGTTTAATGCCCAGCGAAAAGAGCTTGCCGTTAAAGGCGCCGATATAGATCCGGCCACCCAAAACCGCCGGGGTGGAGTTGATGTTGTCTCCGATTTTTAGTTCCGCCAGCCGTTGTCCGTCCGTGGCCGACAACAGATACATCCATCCGGTTTTATCACCAACGACTACTCTTCCCTCGACCACTGGTGACGTTCCCCAAATAGGCCCGCGCATCAATTGTTGCCAAACAACTTGCCCTTTGTCGGCGCTGAGGCAGTACATGAAACCGTTGTTCGAGCCGATATAAATCCGATCTTTAACTACGACGGGGCTGGCCCAGAATCCGCTGCGCTCCTTGTAGTTTCTGCTGAGGCCACCGTCAGCTTTGAACTTCCAAACCGGTTCTCCGGTTTGTTGGCGGAAGCAATAAACGTAACCATCCTCAGCTGCCGTGTAGACAAAACCTCCGGAAACCGCCGGTGTCGAATCGGAATCCGCGCCAATCCGCGCTTTCCAGACGGTCGAGCCGTCGCTCGCGTTTAGACAGTAGAGGTCGCCTTGTTCAGTACCCGTGTAGATTCGCCCCTCAACCAGAGAGAAGCTACCCTCCATTGAACCGAGCCGTTCTGTCTTATAGATAAGCGAGCCGTCTGCCAGATTGAGACAATAAAAGAAGCCGTCTTCGCTGCCGAGGTAAACACGTCCATCAACCACCGCCGAGGAACAATCGACCTCGAACCCAGTTTCGAAGTCCCAAATCAAGGTGCCATCTTTCGCGTTGAGGCAATAGACGTGATGATCCAGCCCGCTGGCAATGATCCGATCCCCTGCGATTGTCGGTGTGGCTTTGAAACTATCTTTCGCTTGGTATTTCCAGATAACTGCGCCGTCGTGAAGGTTAACGCAATAAACGTTGCCATCGGCCGAGGGAAAGTAAACTCGATCGCCTGCAACCGAAGGCTGGCCGGGCCACGAAGTGCCGCCCCACCCATCCTTATGCAGGCGGCCGCTAATCAAACCAGTCTTATTCTCCCAAACAACTTCGAGCGGACCTTCTTCCCACGGACCGGTGCCATAGAAGTTGCGCTCGCCGTTGCCAAGCCAGGCCGGGAAATCACTCGGAGGCGGGACCGGGCGTTCAGCTACTGGTTCGGCAGACGTTTCTTTAACCAGCTTGCCACCGCAGGCTGGCAACGACCCGAATGCGGCAACCAAAAAAGCGGCGGCAAACAGCCGCAAAAATAGATTGAAACGGAATAAACTACTATTTGGCTTGGGAGAATTCATTGGGGGAATCAAGGGCAAAGAGCAAAGGGCTAAGCGCAAAGTAAAGGCGAGTTCCGCGGACTAGATAAGCGAACCTTTGCTCTTAGCGCTTTGCCCCTAGCCGCCGCGGAGCCATTGACCTGCATAAATTACTTCAGCCGTGCCGGTAATGACAACCTCGCCGTCGTCACGCCAGTGGATTTTTGCGTTGCCGCCCGGCATCTCGACCTCAATTGCGCGCTCGGTTTCCTTTCGGACCATCGCGGCCACGGCGGCGGCACAGGAGCAGGTCCCCGAGGCGGTAGTCTCGCCGACACCACGTTCCCAAATGCGCAGTTCGATGTTGTTGCGATCTTTAACGCGCACAAATACGACGTTGGTGCGGTCGGGAAACTGCTTATGATTCTCAATTGTCTTTCCGACTGTGCGCCAATCCAGCTCGTTGAAGTCAGTAACAAACAAACAGCAGTTGGGATTTCCCATTTGCAAAGCCGTGACTTTGAAAGTCTCACCAGCGACGTCTAGTGGGTAATCGACAACCTGGTCCATTGGACGATCCGTCAGCATGGGGATCGAGGCGGAAGCAAACTTTGGTTGGCCTAGTTCTGAAGCAAATACAAACCGGTCGTTGCCGTCGTCTTCTCGCAGAACGTAGCGCTTCACGCCCGCGCGCGTGCTCAGGAGCAATTCTTCAGCCTGCCACAATTGTTGGCGATACAGATAAGCAGCCGCACAACGAGTTCCGTTTCCGGAGAGTGCAGCCTCGCTGCCGTCGGGATTGAAGATGCGCACCTGGAAATCCGCCGTTTGATCTTGGGATGGACTGACGACTGCGATGCCATCAGCGCCGGCGCCGTAGTGGCGATTGCAAATGCGGCGCGCGAACTCGCCTAAGACATTCAGGTCGCGAAACTGGTTCGCCTCGATAACGATGTAATCGTTGCCGAAGCCATGAAACTTGATGAAATTAAGAGGCATCGCGGTTTTGTTTTACGAGTGTCCGGCAAACGAAGCCAGCAGCACCGCTATCGGATCAATACAAACTGCAGGCGGATTAACGCCGTCTGGATAATTGTTGACCATGATCGAAAAGACAAGCTCTTCGCCGGCTGCGGTAGTTACAAATCCGGAAAGACTGGATGCGCTTCTGAGCTCGCCGGTCTTTGCGCGCAGATTATTCTGTGCGGGTGTGCCTTTCATGCGATTGCGGATCGTGCCGTCAACTCCGGCGATCGGCAAAGCTTCGCGAAATATGTTTGCGTACCGCTGCCGGCGCATATAGGTGAGCAATTGCAGCGTCGCTTCGGCTGTCACCATGTCGTCCCGTGACAGGCCCGAGCCGTCCGACAACGACAGCGCCGACGCATCGACACCAGCCTCGCGCAGAAACGCTCGCACAACTTCGACACCGTTGCTTTCACTTGTCCGCGCCACGTCGGATGAGTTGGGACTCGACGAAGGCACAACTCTTCCCAGCGTTCGTAAAATTAATTCAGCGTAAAGATTTTGACTGGGCTTTAACGTCTGGGCCGCAATCAAACTAAACGGCGGCGACTGCAAACTGGTTAGCTCAATTAATCCTGAAGCCGGGCCGGCGTTCCGGGGAACCGCATATAAAGCAGGCGCAACAGTGCGCGATTTTCCGGAAACAATCACACCCTTTTTCGCGAGCGATGAGCGCAGCAGATAAACAAACAGCAGCGCCGGACGCGCCACGCCCAGCCGCCCTGAAAATCCAGCATCGTCCAACGCTAGCGAACCCTGAATTTCCACCACATCTGAATCAAGCCCGCGATGGACCAGCAAATTTCTTTTGGTTCCCCGGGCCGCAGTAGTCAGGCGGTTGTTGATAGTCAGCAAGGGATCAGGAGGATCCGTAGAAACTAGAGCGGGTGCGCCAACCTGCCGTCCCGGCGCAAGCGAAAGATTCACCAGGTTGTCGTTAACACTTAAGGCGCTGACTTCGGCGCCAAAGCCCCATTGCAAGTCTTCCCACTGCCAACCCGAACCGTAAGGTAGTCCGCTGAAATAACTTTCATCCCCAACCAGATCGCCGGTAACGCGTTTGACACCGGCGGCAGCAATGCGCGCAGCCAGATCGTCGATGCCTTTGAAGTAATCGCCGTTGAAGCGCGCCGCGATCGAGGGATCGCCGCGACCGTAAATCGTAAGGTCGCCGGAAACGTTTCCGGAAGCATCCGGCTGCGCCGCCGCGTACACGGAAGTCACAAAATGATAATCGGGCGAGAGCCGGTCGAGTCCTGCGGCCACCGTGTAAAGCTTCATGTTTGAAGCCGGGCTAAGCAGCTTGTTTGCGTTCTGCTCGAAAAGTATTTTTCCCGTCTCGAGTGAAGCGACCTTGATGCCAATCGTTGCCGGCGCCAATTGCGGCCGGCGCAGGATTTCTGAAATGCGCGCTTGCAACTCCGCCAACGTTCGGGTCGTGGAGGCGATTGGGCGTTGTTGGACTGCCGGTGGAACTTGGGAAAGTTGTGCAGGCGAATCAGAAACGTCGCCAGGCGTTGGAGTTGGGCTCGGTGCTGCGGTGGGTGCCACGCGCCGTTCGCGCTGCGGCGATTGCTGCGCAACACCAATCGGGGCCAGTGGCTCAATGATCGAAAACGCCAGCAGTAAGCTGACGGCGATGGCTCCCCGAAAGTTTCTAAACATCAGGTGGTTTGTTCTCGACGCCGGTTTGCCCGGCCGCCTGGGCCTTGAGCCCATCGGCTTTGTGTTGAGCGCTAACCTGGGCCATCAACTCTTGAAACCGCGCAGTATTTTTCAACGCGGCCCAGTTTGGATCGTGTTCAAAGCACGGTTGGTTTTCATTTCCCAAAGCTATCGCTCGCGCCAACCAGTCAAACGCTTCGTCCTGCAAGCCTTCAAGCGCATAGACTGAAGCGACTGAGTATGCAATGTCGGCATCAACCTCGGCGTTGCGAATAACGTCGGCGGTCAACTGCGCGCGCGCCTGTTCATGTTTGCCCTGGGCGCTGAGAAACATGGCCATAAACGGACGAATGCCGTGCATGTTCGGATGTGTCGCGATGTTTCCCTGCATCAATTCGGCCGCGGCATCTGTCTTGCCCGTGTAATACAACGCCAGCGCGCGGAAAGTCTTTACCAGCGGATTGTCCTCGTCGCCGGCGTGGTCCAACTGTCGCGCCGTCTCCTCAAAATTTCCCATGTACATGTAGACCAGCGCGCGGTTGTAGCTGGCGACAATGTGCGCTGCCGGGTCGAGACGCATCAGACGTTCATAACTCCGCAAGGCGCGGCCATATTCGCCGTCGAGCCGGTGCAGCGTCGCTTTCACAAAATGGACCACCGGCTCGTCCGGCGCTTCACCGCGCGCGCGCGCAACTTCTTCCCGCGCTTTTTGTTTTTGACCGCGCCACAAGTAAATAAACACCATCAACATGCGCGCTTCGACCAGCTTCGGATCGATTGACAGCGCTTTCTGGAAAGCAACTTCCGCCCGTTCATAGTCTTCAGCGCCGCCAAATCCCTTGAAAACGCGATTGACATAAGCGGCGCCGAGACCGTCATGGGCCAACGCGAAGTTTGGATCCAATTCAATGGCGCGCTGAAAGTGTTCGATAGCGGCAGCGCAATCCTCGGGCGCAATGGTGCGGAAGATGAAGCGAGCAAACAGATCGCGTCCGCGCAAATACTGTTCGTAAGCGGCGGCGTTTTGCGTTGACGGTTTCGCAATCCCATCCTGCTCGGCAGGGCTGAGTTCGAGGCGCAAGCCTTCAACAATTCGCTGCGCGATCGTGTCCTGGACCGCAATGATGTCAGCGTCAGAAGTGTCGATGCGATCACTCCAGAGAATGTCGCCGGAACCGACGTCGAGCAGTTGGGCGGTCACGCGAAAGCGTCCGCCGGCATGCATAAATCCGGCAGCCAGCACCGCACTGACGTTCAACTCCTGGCCGATTTCGCGCGGATCCATTTGCCCGCCCTGATACTTTGCTATTACCGAAGAGGGGCGCACCACCAACGAACGCACGCGCGCGAGTTCGGTGATGACCGCGTCAGCAAGCGAGAATTCGTAAAAGCTGGCTGCGGGATCGTTGCTCAAATTGCGAAAGCACAGAATCGCGAGACTCTTTTTTTCCTGATCGGCGATCGTTGTGAAAGGAGTTTCGTGAATGGTCGGTTTGGTTGGCGTCGCTGCTGCTGGCGCGGAGGTGGAATCAACCTTCCTGCCTTTCAGCCAACGCATCGCGCGCGAAACAGGATTTGCTCCGGACAGATGACGCGCCGGCTCAGGAGTAACGCTGGTAAAGGGCTGGCCCGTAGTCTCACTGGCTGAAACTTCCTGCAACACTTTGCGCAAATCGTCACGCAGCTCTTCCATTTTCTGGTAACGATGGCGTGGTTCCTTTTCTAAACAGCGATCAAGAATCTGCTGCAAGCTCGCCGGCAACGGTTCATTGCGCAACTCGGCCACGGGTCGCGGCGCGTCATGAAGCACTGCATGACGAACATCGATTGTCGTCTTGCCGCGAAACGGCCAGGTGCCGGTCAACATTTCGTAAAGCAGCACGCCGGTGGAAAAAATGTCCGCGCGCTTATCGACGCGGTCGCCGCGAGCTTGTTCCGGCGCAGCGTAGGTTGCGGTGCCGTAGGGAACACCAACTTCAGTCAGATCGCTGCGGTGCACCGAGCTCCGGGGCGTCTCTTCGGTGTCGTCCAGCAGTTTCGCCAGCCCAAAATCCAGGATCTTCACCTGGCCTGATGGCGTGACCATTACATTGCCGCTCTTGATGTCGCGGTGGATGATGCCGCGCGAATGTGCGGCGGCGAGTGCGTCAGTAACTTGAATGCCGATCAAGAGTGCGCTCTTTAATTCGAGCGGATGGCCGCCGACCAGCTGGCGCACATTGCGGCCTTCGACGTACTGCATGGCGATGAAGTGAACTCCGTCAACTTCATCAAGGTCGAATATGGTGCAGATGTTTGGATGATCGAGCGAGGACGCGAGTCGTGCTTCGCGTTCAAAGCGTCGCAGATTGGCTTCTCTTGCAGTCAGCTCTGGCGGCAAAACTTTAACGACGACGGTGCGGCCGAGTTTGCCGTCGGTGGCTTTGTAAACTGTGCCCTGCCCGCCGACGCCGAGCTTTTCAAGAATCTTATAATTGCGTAAAAACGTTCCGATCATATTACTTAAGTAGCACAGACTTCAGTCTGTGTTCCGCCCAACTGCAAGAACCTTAAATCCACAGCACTAACTGTGACAGGCTGCGAAGGCCCTATAGCCTTCCAAGTCTTGTGTCGCCGCACAGCGCGCAGACTAAAGTCTGTGCCACCAGGTTAAGCAAACGTGGCGAGCAGTTCCTCAGCGCTCGCGGTTGCCGTGCCAACCTTGCCGACCACAATCCCCGCTGCATGATTCGCGAGGTTCGCCGCCTCTAACGTTGATGCGCCGGCGGCCAATGCGGCTGCCAGCGTGGCGATAACTGTATCGCCGGCGCCGGTCACGTCATAAACTTCGCGCGCGGCGGTTTCAACAAAAACCGGATCGTTGTCGCGTTCCAACAACATGATCCCGCGCTCGCCGCGAGTAATTAGCACCGCATCACATCCAAGTTTTTCCTGAATCATGTGCGCTGCCCGGTGCAGTCCCGCGTCGGAATCCTCCTCCAGGTTGGTCATGCGCAGCGCTTCAAAGTGGTTAGGCGTAATTAAGGACGCCGGGCGGTAGTAGGAAAAATTTCTAATCTTCGGATCGATCAGCACTGGAACTTTTTCATAGGCGAGCTGCAAAATCTCGCCAAGAATGCGTGGTGTGACAACGCCCTTGTCATAGTCGGAAACGACAAAAGCGTCTGCGCTCTGAATCGCTTCTTTCAGGCTCTCAATAATTCGTTGCTCAACCTTGCCGTTGACGGGCTTGCGATCTTCGCGATCGGCGCGCACGACGAGTTGGCTGTGCGCAATGATGCGGGTCTTGGTCGTCGATGGGCGCGAGTCATCTACGGCCAGATATTCATTTGCTTGCGGGGTGATTTCGCGCAGGGTCGTCTTGATTCGTTCGCCCGCCGAATCATTCCCTACCACGCCAACCACGCAGCCACTACCGCCGAGCGCGATCACGTTAGCCAGCACGTTTGCAGCGCCACCAAGATGGACCGACTCGCGACGAATATCAACAACCGGCACCGGGGCTTCGGGCGAGATGCGAGTCACGTCTCCCCAAACAAATTCATCGAGCATCACATCGCCGAGCACGACTATGCTGCGATCGTTCATCGCTCGAATGATCTGGCCGGCGCGTTGTTTGGTTAGTTGGGGCATACGGATGAGTTCGACTAGTTCCGAAAAGCTTAGGCGCTCTCTCTTAACACTCTTTCAACCGCCGCCATCACGCGCTCGACCGGCACGCGCTTGATGCATTCCGGCTGCTCAAACTTTTCGCAAAAATAACCATGACACGGCTGGCAATCCATTTCTTCCAAAACAAATTCAGCCGGAGCGCGCGCCCACGGTTGCCAGTGCGCCGTGTTGGATGATCCGAAAACGACAACCGCCGGCGTCTCGACCGCGGCCGCCATGTGCGCGATACCGCTGTCGTTACCGACAAACAAACACGCGCGCGCGAGCAGCGCCGTTACTTCCGGCAAACTCAAATTCGTTAGCGGCGAAATCTCCGCAGTTGAATGTTGCTTAAGATCGTTGAGAACAGCTATCTCACTCGCCGTGCTAATCGCGACTATATGCAAACTCTGAGCTGCCAGCGCAGCGGCTACACTAGCGAAGTTACTCGCGGCCCATTGCTTCGTATCCGAAGCCGCTGCTGGATGAATGACGACAAATCGAGCGCCATCGATGCCCTGCGCGCGCAGGTGTTCCGCAATTTTGGCTGCCGCAGGTTCGGTCACGGATAGATGCGTGGGCGGACGATCGCTGACGGGAACGCCGGTCCAGCCCAGCAACGCCAGTTGCTGTTCGACCGAGTGCGTTTTGTCTCGCCTCCAAAGAACCGAAGATGACGGCGATCGATGATTGTGCAGCCACGAATACTGATAAGTTTCGTAACCAACGCGATGAGTTGCTCCGGTCGCTCGCGTTAACAGGCTTGCAGTCGTGCCGCCGTGCAAATTGTAAACAACGTCATAGTGCCTGGCCCGCAGACGCGCCGCGACTCGAGCTCTCGAAGCTACACTGCCGCGCTCCATTGTGAATACGTTATCGACCTGCGGCGATCCGGCGAGCAACGGCGCTACCCAATCTTCCAACAGGATATCGATCTCGGCGTGCGGTAGAAATCGTTTCAGCGCCGCAAGCGATGGCGTCGACAAGACCGTATCGCCGATCGAACGCAGCCTGACAACCAAAACTCGCTCCACTTTTCCCCAGTCCCAACGTGCCGGCGCGAGCGGTTGCGCAGAGTCTTCACCGCGCAAGGTGTGCATCGCCAGATTTCGCATCTGCGGAGACTGCTCAACAATTTCGCGTAGACTATTCAAAGCTATTAATCGAGCAGTCTTAACTTTGCTCGGGCTGTTCGTCTTCAACCGTTGCTTCGTCAATCAACATTACCGGAATGTCGTCGCGAATCGGATAGACGCGTTTGCACTCGACGCATTTCAAACCACTGCCATCCGCTTTCAACTCAACCTTTGCTTTGCATGCGGGACAGGCAAGTATTTCCAATAAATCTTCACTGATTGCCATGGCAGACCTTTCACATTGCGGTTTCACTCTTGCTTGGGAAGGACGCGCGTTTGGGGGCAAAGCTTATCACAAAGATGCGACTGGTCAGCAGCACGCAACCAAAGATTTAGTTCAGCCCGAGGCTGACAACTTCCGTAGTCGCACCAGGCGAAAGCTGCTTGAGTTTTTGCCAAACATACTCCGGCTTGATCTCGACCAGGCACGCGGGCTTGAAAGCTGCCGGGCCGGTGTACTTGCAGACGACATCATGGCAGCCGACACACTCGAAAGTGGAAGTCAGATGCATTTGATGCTGACCGGTTGCGCCAACCAAGAGTGGGTCGGTGGCTCCATAAATGGTGATCGATGGAATGTCGAGCGCCGCCGCGATGTGACTTAGTCCGGTGTCCAAACCGACGGTCGCTGCGGCGCGATTGATGACCGCGGCCTTTTCAGAAATTGAAAGTGCCGGCAGCACGATCGCCTGGTCGTTACCCGCAGCGATACGGACAGACCGTTCCCGCTCCGCTTCGTTTCCCCACGGCAATAATACGGAGTACCCGTCGGCAGTCACTTTGTTGAGCAGATCCTGCCAATAGAATTCCGGCCAGACTTTCGAAGTCCAGCTCGTGCTGTGGATGAAGACTACAAACCGCTCCGGCAAATCGATGAGCACGGGTCCCAAGCGCGAACGATCGATGCCATAGTCCACCCGCTCCTCTTCGTACTCATAGCCCAAGGCGCCGGCCAGCAATTGCCGCATGCGTTGCAGCGAATGCTTGTCTTTCGGCACGAAGAAATTTTTCTGATAGGCGAACTGTGCGCCCCACTCGTGAACAGCGCGGCTGTCATAACCGTAACGTGGCCCTCTTGCCAGCCGCGACGCCACCGCGCTTTTGAGCTCGCATTGCACGTCGACGATGTAGTCGTACTCTTGCGCGCGTACCCTTTTCAGAAAGCTTTGCGGCTCACCACTCTTAAATGCGCGGCGCCAATTCTTTCTCCATCTGCGGAACGCGCTCGGTATTACTGTCTCAACGTTGCGATGCCAGCCGGGCACTTGCGCAAACGATTCGTCGACAATCCAATCGAAACGTATGTCGGGAATGGCTCGCGCTGCGTCGCTGAGCGCCGGCAAGGTTTGGACCAGGTCGCCCATGGAAGAAAGCCTGACGATTAATACTCGCATTGAGGGACTTAGGCGGCGCCTTTCACGAAGACTTCGCGGAGGCTTTTCAGTTTCGCGCTTAGGCTGTGTCGCAGCAGGTGACGGTGGAGCGCGGCGTCGTCGGTCACGTAATTCAGTTGCAGAACTTTGCGCGTTCCTTTGAAAGGCTTATGGCCGTGCCAGCAGTTATCCGTGACTTTGAACAGCAGGCAGGTGCCAAACGTGGGTGGAATCTCGGCAACATAATCGTCGAGACTCTTGCCGTTTTTGAGAATGCGCAACCAACCGCCTTCAGCTTCCCAAACCGGATTGAGGTAGAGCAGCATCGTCAGAAACTTGGATTTGGTGTCGGTGTGTATTCGACCGTCGCGTGAACTTGCCTGGCCGCGCACTGTGATCATGGTAGCGCGGTCGTCGAGATTCACCTCAAACTTGTTGGCGATCGCTGTTTTCAACTCAGCACTGTTTAATTCCGCCACCAGGCGCTGAAAGGTTGCGCCGCCGCTTACTTCGCTTAAGGGAAAGCTGCCCCGCGAATTGATTGCGGGAAAGTCTTGCACCACCTGCGCGGCAAATTCAGGTCGCAGAAAATTCTCGACAACCACAAACGGAAACGGCTGGTTGTTAAGCGGCGTCTCGCGCAGCGCTTCGAGCCTGATAATGGAAAGCGGTTCGTGCATAAATATTACTGAGTGGCATAGACTTTAGTCTGTGCCCTTTCACGCCACACAGACTAAAGTCTGTGCCACCACGAGGGTAAGAAGAGTCAATTGTATGCTGGCCCTTCTGAGGCTGTCTAATGGGTCTTGCAATCGGGAATCAAGGATGCGGCGACTGACCCGGTTGACGCACCCGCCCCACCCTTCTATGCTCGTGCGGACTCGCATGGATACCTGCAAAGTTTCAGCCTGCATCATCACGCTCAACGAAGAAGACCACATTCGTGCTGCTTGTGAGTCTGTTTCCTGGGCTGATGAAATCGTGGTGGTGGATTCCGGCTCAAGCGATCGCACCAGAGAAATTGCCGTATTATGCGGCGCGCGAGTTTTACAAAACCCCTGGCCGGGTTTTGCAGCGCAGAAGCAGTTTGCCGCAGAACAGGCAACGCACGAATGGATCCTCAGCCTGGACGCCGACGAGCGCGTCTCCGAAGAGTTGCGGGCTTCCATTCAAGCGCTGTTTTCCAAACCAGATAACGAGTTGGCCGCTGGTTATTTGATTCCTCGTCGTGCCTTCTACATGGGTCGTTGGGTAAGCGGCGGCGGTTGGTATCCCGATCGTCAACTGCGCCTGTATCGCAAATCCAAAGGATCCTGGCAGGGGGCGCATATTCACGAAGCGGTAAAAATGAACCCGGACGCGCGGGTCGAAACGTTGAATGGCGATTTGCTGCATTACACGGTGCGCGATGCTGCGGAACATCACCGCATGATCGGCGAGCGCTATGCACCGCTGGGCGCGCGCAAGATGCTGGAACAGGGACGCCGGACATCGCCTTTGAAGATAGCGACGATTGGTCCAGCGACTTTTATCCGAAATTTTGTTTTAAAAGGCGGTTTTCGCGACGGTCTTGCCGGGCTTAGCATTGCTACTTTCGCAGCGCATCACGCTTTTCTAAAGCACTTGCAACTTTGGGAATTGCAAAATCGCCATTCGTCAGACAGCCCGCGGGAAAAAAGTTAGCATCTACTCTATCGCCACCGATTATTCTATCGCCACCGAAAATGAGCGCAGCCAGCGACAAAGAAAAGAAGAAAAGGATCACTCCCGCCAGCGCCTGGCGCGACGCGCGCGAGTTAATTTGGGCACATCGTTACCGGCTGGCGCTGGGGATGTTCCTGATGATTCTTAATCGACTCGTCGGACTGGTGTTACCGGCAAGTTCGAAGTACCTAATCGACAACGTCATCTTGAAACACCAAAGCAGTTTGCTTCTGCCGTTGGCCCTGGTTGCCGGCGCAGCCACGCTGGTCCAGGCTTTTAGCTCGTTTGCCCTGTCGCAAGTGCTGGGCGTGGCCGCGCAACGCGCCATTACCGAAATGCGCAAGAGTGTGCAGCGGCACGTCGCGCGTTTGCCGGTGAGATATTTCGACTCAACTCAGACCGGAATATTGATCTCGCGCATCATGACTGACGCCGAAGGCATTCGTAATCTCGTCGGTACGGGATTGGTCCAACTCGTTGGCAGTTTGGTGACTGCGGCGCTGGCCCTCACGGTGCTCTTTTATTTGAACTGGAAACTAACCTCCGTGACGCTGCTGGCGCTCGGAGCGTTTGGCGTTTGCATGGCGCTGGCTTTTAAGAAGCTGCGGCCGGTGTTTCGCGAACGCGGGCAGATAAACGCGGAAGTTACGGGCCGTCTGACGGAGAGTTTGGGCGGCATTCGCATAGTCAAAGCTTATGCTGCTGAGAAGCGCGAAGAACTGGTGTTCGCGCGCGGCGCACACCGTCTGTTTCGCAACGTCGCCCGTTCGATGACCGCTGTTTCGGGAGTCACCGCCTTTTCCACGATCATTGTCGGCGCCATCGGCGTCATCCTGATTCTGGTTGGCGGGCGGGACATTCTTAACGGGCAGATGACGCTCGGCGACTTTTTCATGTACATGATTTTCACCGGATTGGTAGCCATGCCGCTGGTCGAAATCGCAAACATCGGTACGCAGATCACGGAAGCCTTTGCCGGCCTGGACCGCATCCGCGACCTCAAACAAATGGCGACCGAAGATGAAAACGATTCCGAACGGGAAACGTGTCCGGCGATCGTCGGCGAGGTTGCGTTTCAGGACGTGAGCTTTGAATACAACGACGACACGCCGGTCCTGAAACATGTTTCCTTTACCGCCCCGCCTGGTTCCACCACCGCGCTGGTCGGTTCGAGTGGCTCGGGCAAGTCAACCCTGATTAGTTTGGTAATGGCTTTTAATCGGCCACTGTCCGGCTTAGTGTCGGTGGACGGACGCGATCTCGCTGCGATTCGCCTGAGGGATTTTCGTAACCAGCTCGGCGTGGTTCTGCAGGACAACTTTCTCTTTGACGGCACGATCGCCGAGAACATTGGTTTCTCAAATCCGCACGCCACTCGCGAAGAGATCGTTGCTGCCAGCCGCGTCGCCCATTGCGAAGAGTTCATCAATGGCTTTGCCGACGGATATGACACGATAGTCGGCGAACGCGGCGTGAAGCTGTCAGGTGGACAACGACAGCGCGTGGCGATTGCGCGCGCGATCCTGGCAGGGCCGCGAATTCTTATTTTGGATGAAGCGACGTCGAGTCTGGACAGCGAAAGTGAAGCGCTGATTCAGGACGGATTGCAGTCGTTGCGGCGCGGTCGCACAACGTTTGTAATCGCG
This sequence comes from Blastocatellia bacterium, assembly GCA_031371765.1. Lineage (GTDB taxonomy): Bacteria > Acidobacteriota > Blastocatellia > Pyrinomonadales > Pyrinomonadaceae > PSRF01. The sequence continues at coordinate 31,623 of JANMKA010000155.1, read as the reverse complement.
CACCGGCTATCGACGATACGCAGCGCGGACCAGATTCTGGTGCTCGAAGCCGGCGAGATTGTCGAACGCGGCACGCACGATGAGTTGCTGGCGGCCGGGGGGCGCTATAAACAGTTGTATGACAAGCAATATAACTTTGAGAGAAATCAATTTATTAATCCGGGTGAAGACTTTACGCCCGAGCCGGCGAAAGTTGTGACGCCGGCATTGTCATCAAATTTGTAGTCGCTGGAGGATGTGAGTTGCAAAAGCGAATGATCATTAACTACCGCATACTTGCTCTACTTGTGTTGCTGGTACTGGCTGCGTCGTCACGCGGTTTTGCCGGTCAGCCCGACGAGTTGCCCCGCGGCGAAGTAATTGAAAGTGTTGCCTGCAAAGCCGACCCGCAACAGAGTTACGCGCTGTATCTTCCTTCGCGCTACACGCCGGAGAAGAAGTGGCCCATGCTCTACGCGTTTGACCCGGTCGCGCGCGGCAAACTTCCCGTTAGTTTGTTCAAAGAGGCTGCCGAAAAGTTTGGCTTCATCGTGGTTGGGTCAAACAATTCCAAAAATGGCATCCAGGTGGGCCCGGTGATTCAAGCGGTTTTGGAAGACACTAACGGTAGGTTTGCCATTGACCCGCAGCGCGTTTACAGCACCGGTTTTTCCGGCGGGGCACGCATTGCCTTTGCGTTAGCGGGTTCTAATCCGGGTGCGGTAGCCGGAGTGATCGCGTGCAGCGCCGGTTTTCCCCGCACAGCTTCTCCGGCGCCGGATCTTCAGTTCGTAGTCTTTGCCACGACGGGAACGGAAGACTTCAACTTTCCGGAAATGCAGCAACTGAAGCGGAAGCTCGACGAAGCCGGAATGCAAAATCGGCTGGCCGTTTTCACCGGAGAACATGATTGGCCGCCCGTCGACCTGGCTATGCAAGCAATCGCCTGGATGGAAATTCAGGCGATGAAAAAAGGAAGCCGTGCCAAAGACGAGGCGCTAATCGATCAGATTTTGGCGGAGCGATTGGGAGTGGCCCGTGCCTTTGAAAGTTCGGGGCAAAACTATGCGGCATATCTCGAGTACCAGGCGCTGGCCGCAGATTTTCGCGGGCTGCGCGATGTTAAGGACATCATTGCAAATTCGGAACGGATCGCAGCCGTCAAAGAAATAAAGGTCGCGATTAGAAACGCAAAGGCGGAGGAAGATCGGCAGGGCGAGTTGGAAGTAAAAATCCAAACGCTGATAACCCAACTAAAAGATACGTCGCGCTACGTCGAGACGATTGCTGCCCTAAAGGGAACAATCTCCGACCTGGACCACAAAGCAGAAGAAGCGAAAGACTCAAGCGACCGCCGGGTTGCGCGCCGCGTACGTGAGGCGGTGTTTGCGCAGGCATATGAGGGAGCGAACAACCTCTACCTGCAAAAAAACTATGCCGAGGTTCCGCCGCAACTCGAAATTGCCACGCTGTTGAAACCGAAAAACCCGCGCCTGTTCTATTTGTTGGCGGTTGCCTATGCGCGCTTGGGAAACAAGAGCAAGGCCATCAGCGCGCTGGGTCGCGCCATCGAAAATGGCTTTACTGACCTGGCAAAGATCGAACAGGCCCAGGAATTTGAATTGCTGCGTAATGAGTCCGGCTACAAGAAATTGGTAACCGGCCTTAAAAAGAGCTAACCGCTCCCGGGAATAGTTTGTCACTCGAATTCGCAGTTCAATATCCCTGCACCTTGCGCGCGCGCTATTCCGAAAAGCACCTGCGCGAGTGGGGTCGTCTGGGAAATCTGCATGCGCGCCTGACAACCGGCGACACAAGTTCGCCGTCGCCGGAAAAACTGGAGTGGGTAGAGCAGGCGCGCGACGAAATTGAGTTGATGCAGAGCGAAACCGGTGTTTGCCCGTCTTGTCCGGCGTGCTTACCCGACGAAGTTGCTGCTGAAGGTGAGGCAGTCGGCTGTCTCGGCCGCATTACTTATCCGATCGAAGCACAGTTTGAAAAATTCCTCGCCGACCGCGTTCAGCTTGTGCTCGATACCAGTGACGCTGCGGATCACCCACGCCTCCTGCGCATCCTCGTTGACGCCGAATCGCCTTTTGATGGCGAAGCCACGAAGGAGTTGCGCCGGGTGACCACCGCACAGGGTATGCGCTTTTTTGAGTTGCGCGTGCCGATCCGTTTATCTCGTGAGGCCGGACGGTTAACGACCGACAACATTTTCGATTTGTTGGCTGGCTTCCGTTCGGAGGACATTGGCGAAACGAGCTATGTCCGCGAACTTCCGCTCAGTGCCACGGCCGACTACTACGACTTTCTCGATTTGCTGTTGCGCAACGATCTTAGTCAGTCAGAAGTTACGCGCCTGACCAGCCGTAGCAGAAATTATTCGCAATACCTCCGTTTGCTGGCGGCAATTGAGCGGGCGGAAGCCCTGGACGCGCGCGTGTTGTTGGACTAATTCATATTTCAAGGTCGTGGGAAGCAAGTTCGTTTCAAAGAACTTGAAGTTCAGAGAGAAGCTTGAGCTTGAGTTGTTTCCCAACCAGCAACCTGAAGGTTGTTACTCTAAACTGCTTGAGTACATTCCCCTCAATCACCTCTAGTCATCTTTCGTTAACACTGATTTAATGTGGCGTTCACTTGGGCTTAAGACAATGATTGCATTGTTCTGAGGTCGGGGAGTTTCTCAAACATTCTCTAAAAAGGACGTGCATCATGCGGCTGACACTCAGTCCGAGCAACAAGGTCCGTTTGTTAATTACCTTCTTCTGCGTGTCGCTGTTTGCGATTGGCGCCGTCGAGGCGCGCGCGCAGAAAGTGGCAAAACGGCATGCGGCCAACCGGTTTGAGGTTGCGCTTAACTCGTCAAAAAAAACGACGGAAGCTGCTCCAGAGATCAAACCCGAAACCGCGGATGCGAAGATCAACACGCTGGAGCAGATGCTGCTGGAACAAAGTCAGCGGCTCGATCGCTTACAGCAAACAATTTCTGAACAGCAGGAAACGATTCGCCTGCTCGCCGCCAAAGTAAACAATGGTGAGGTCCCAGTATTGGCAGCGACAACCGCCACTGGACAAGCCGGAGGGTCGCCGCAAACAGTTAAGACGCCAACCGTTGATGACCGCGTCAAAACTGTGGAATCGCGCCTTGCCGAGTTGAGCGCAATCAAGTTTAGCGGTGACATTCGCTTGCGTTCCGAATCCATCTTTGGACAATCCAACAGCCTTGCGAACGGTAACAGTCCGGCCGTGCTTGGCAACGATTTAAGTCCGCGGCATCGCATGCGTTTGCGCGCGCGCCTGCAAATGCGCGGCTCGATTGGCAAGGAATTTGATTGGGGCCTGCGTTTTACCAGCGGCAGCTTTGCCGACAACATCTCGAATAACCAAACCCTGACGGATTTCTTCAACCGCAAGCCGTTCGGCCTTGATCAGGCTTTCATAACTTACAAACCGCACAGTGTGCCTGGTCTCAAACTTCAGGGCGGCAAATTTGAACCGCCATGGACTTTCAGCGAGATGACCATCGACAACGATCTAATGGTTGAAGGTTTTAATCAATCGTATTCCCGGGGCTTCAAGAAATCTGCGCTGAAAGATCTGACGTTTGTAGCGTGGGAGCTACCATTCCTGGAACGCAATTCTGCTTTTGTGCGCAACAGCAACGGCACCGTGAACATCGACCAGTCACGCCGCGGTGGACGCGACCTCGCTTTGTTTGGAGCGCAGGCCCGGGTGCGCATTGAACCCAACTCAAATGTCGCGCTCAATCTTTCAATCGCAGATCTTTTCTATTCGGGCACGCAATTCATTACGCCGGTGCAGGTTTTTGGCAGTCAGTTGCAGCTTCCCGTAACCTTCACCATTCCGGCCAGCGGCGCCACGCCGGCGCAAACGATAACCACGCAAGTTTCCATTCCCCGCGATCTGTTGGTGGCGGGCAACGCCAATCTGGGGTTAACGAATGCCAGCAACAATGCGACGAATCGCGATGGTCATCTGGCTTCCGGCTTCAATCTTGTAGACCTGATGGCGCGGCTCGAACTAAAAAACAGCAAGCGTTTCCCGGTCGCCATAATCCTGGATTTGGTTACCAACACGCAGACGCATGATGTAGTTGTCGCCGGGCCGACCGGCGCCGATGTGCTGTTGCCAAATCACGAGAACAATGGCTTTTGGGGCGAGATACAAGTCGGAAAGACAAAAGACCGCGGCGATATTCAGTTTGGCTACACCTTCATGCGCATTGAAAAGGACGCGGTGCTGACACCGTTCAACATGTCGGACATAACGCAACAGTCCGACATGCGTGGACATCGTTTACAGTTTTCCTACGCCGCCGATCCGCGCGTGACCTTCACTGTTACTGGAATTGTCACCGAACGCCCGAATGGGTTGCTTGGTCCCTTTGCGGCGACGCCTGTGGGTTCTTCGAATCGCGCCACCACGCGCTTGCAGTTTGATACCGTGCTCAGGTTTTGATCTCAGTACTCATTGGTCTTGGGTCTTGGGTCTTGGGTCTTGGGTCTTTGGTGTTTATCAAAGATGGAGTTGTTTTGTTTTACAAAGGCCAAAGGCCAAAGGCCAAAGCCCAGAGACCAAAGACCAAAGACCAAAGACCTAAGGCTTACTTATTTGCTGTGATACCCTGTAGGCCATCAAAGTGGTCACCCAGGTCGACAAGCGCACAACCCGAATCCGAAATCGCGCGCGCAAAATGCGTACGCGGGCGCGCGATACCCGCCGCGAACTTGAACGTATCGCTGCTACCCCCACCCTCGGCGGACTTTTTCTTTCACTTCTAAAAATCGGCACCGTTGGCTTTGGCGGCGGTTACGCGGTCGTTTCGCAGATCCGTTCCCTCGTAGTCCATCAGCGTCGTTGGCTTACCGAGCAGGACTTCTCGGCCGGCTTTGCGCTGGCGCAAACTTTGCCCGGCACAGCCGCCGGCAACACCGCGACTTACGTCGGCTTAAGACTGCGCGGCTGGCGCGGGGCCGTCGTGGCGATTACCGGTTTCATTCTCCCCTCAATGTTGATGATGATCGTGCTGGCAATTCTCTACCGGCACCTGCGTTATCTGCCCGACACTGATCGATTGTTTCGCGGTTTGAACGCCGCAGTCGTGGCGCTGGTGATCGTTACTGCCTGGCGCATCGGACGCAACACGCTGTACAAGCCATGGCAGTGGCTGCTGGCTGTGCTTTCGTGTCTGGTAGTGGCCTTCTTTAGCGCAACCGTGCTCGAGGTTGTGCTGGCTGCTGGTTTGGTCGGCATCTTTATCGACTCGTTCGCCGAAAAACAGCTGCGCAAGCTGGGACAACTTCAGGGGGTTGCGTCGCGGCGCAAGCGCATCTCCGCGCGCCTCACTTTGCAGCGGCGTCGCCGGCGCCGGCGCGGAACACATTTCGTTGGGGGCTATCTAACGCGCGCAATGGCTGAAGAGCGGGTTCGCCAGGCCGAGCTCGCGGGTGCACAAGATGATGATCCTAAAGAGAAAAAGCCCAACGATGGTGGAACTAAACTGCGCTCAACGATTCTATTGGGCGCTGCAATGCCGGTCTTCGCCAAGCTCGGGCTGTTTCTCTTGTTAGCGACGATCTTTCTGCGCATGGGCGCCGTCACTTTCGGTGGTGGCTTTGTAATGATCCCTTTGATCGAAGCGGAAGTTGTCGATGCGCACCATTGGTTGACGCATCAGGAGTTCGTCGATGCCGCGGCGCTGGGACAGATCACGCCGGGTCCGGTTTTGATCATGGCAACGTTCATCGGTTATCGCGTGGCCGGAACGCTCGGGGCGATAGTGGCGACGATCAGCATTTTTCTGCCCTCGTTTTTGATGACTGTGGTGGCGGGTTCGTCGCTGGCGCGGTTCCAGACCAACAGGATCGTGCAATCATTTTTGAAAGGAGTCACACCGGCCGTGGTCGGATTGTTGGTGGCCGCCGGCATCAGCATCGGACGTTCGGGTATTCACACCTGGGCTGGGTTGCTCATTGCCATCCTTGCCGGCTTTGTGCTTATACGTTATCGACCGAATGCAATTTGGGTGATCCTCGGTGCCGGATTGCTGCGCTTTGTTATCGGTTTCTTTCTGCCCTGATCCGCGAGCTACATTAGGTCATTACAAAGAGACTCGCCCTCCTTCTTTAGAACTCAAAATCAATTGAGAAGCGCATCTGTCGCGGGGCGGCAAACGAGGTCGGCAGGCGAAAACTCGCTAACGGTGTCGCCGCCGAACCGTAAAAGGGATCGAGACCCAGCACGTTTGGATGATTGAAAAGATTGAAAGCTTCTACTACGAGATCGAGCCTCCGTTGTTCCCCGAAAGGGAAGTATTTTAGGGCCCGAATGTCGACGTTGATAAAGCTCGGCGTGTGCAAACTGTTTCTGGGCAAACCAAGCGGTCTTGAGGTTAAAGGAAAGGCGCCGCTTTGTTCTTCGTCACTTCCGGTTAAAGGATCAATTGGTCGTCCGCTGCTGAGAGTTACAATGGGGGCAATCTCAATATGGCCCAAAACTGTTCCCAGCAAAGCATCCGCTTCCTTGTTGATGCCTTTCCTTTCCTCCTCTTCACCAAACGGCAGATCAAATAGCGAGCTGACGACAAAGCGCTGGCGGACGTGCTGACGCGAGAGCGCGCGTTCTGCGCGCAAGTCAAATGGGTTCTGCGGCTGCTCATCAAAGTCAGAAGCGTCGTCAGTAGTTTTCGACAGCGTGTAAGAGGCAAGCAGCTCGAATTCATTACTCAGTCTCTTGTTAAGCGCCAACGTCAGACCGTTGTAAGTTGAGTTTGCCGAATCTTCTATTTGGTAGATCGCATCAAAACGTGGATCGATTCTTCCGGATCCAAATACGGGGCGACCAAATTGTTGCGCGGTGGGATTTGAGATGCCGAGCACCGCTGCGTTTGCCGCGGTTAGCATCACAGGCGACAACAGATTGATGTTGCGGGTGCGCGGCAGATGAAGCCCACGGGTAAAGAGATAATCGGCCCGTAGGGTAAGGTCCTGGCTCAAGAGTCGTTCGACACCGACATTCACCTGACGGCTGTAGGGTGTGACGAATTTCGGATCAGCGCGGAAGATCGACGGAGCGATCCCGGCAAGGGGATTGACTGCGCGACCACCTGCCGTCGCCGCGAAAATGTTCGCCGCGGCCTGGTCGTTGGCGATCTGTTCAAAACTCTGCACCCCGTTTTTCTGAATCGCGCGGTTGAGAAATGCCAGCGGCAGCCGATCATAGAAGAGTCCAAACCCGGCGCGGACCACCCATTCTTTTGCGGGACTCCACGCCATTCCGAGCCGCGGACCGAAGTTGTTCTTATCGGTCGGAAATGACGGCGGCAGATGCTCGACGTCGTAGCGGATGCCCAAGTTAAAAGTTAAGTCCGGCGTCGCGCGCCATTGATTCTGCAGGAACGTGCCCGTACTCGTCACGGCGAATTGAGTTGCAGACATACCAAACGCTTGCCGCCAAAGTGCGGGACGACCAGCGGCAAAATCATCAACGGTGCGAAAGATGAAGAGTCCGCCAAACCCATCGCGCGCATCGTTCCGGAGCGAAACGTTATTGACGGTCACGCCGCCTTTCCACTCGCTGTGCCCATTTAGCAACGAAATGTTGTCGACAACCTGCTCGCGTGTTTCCCGGCGCGTCGCATCGGCGTCGAAGGGACGCCCAAAGCGAGCGAGGCCCACAATCTCCACACCAGGCCCGACTGTATCGCCGGAATGCGTTAATACGCGACGCTGGCTGACCTGAAAGCGAAAGTCATTAACCACTTTTGCTGAAAGCACTGAGATCACCGAGGTGGTCCATTGATAGTCTTTTGTGTAAACCGACCCGCGTGCGGATCGATCTGTGAGAATGTCCGTATTGAAGCCGTCACCGCGATCTCGCAGATTCGTGAAGGCGAAACGAAAGTTCAAGGTGTGGCGTTGAGTAACTATGTAAGTGAGCTTGCCCGCAATCTCAGTTTCGTCTGAACCAATCGGAAAGCGTCCGGCAATAAGCGACCTGACCGCCAAACGTGGGGCGAAGCCGGAAGCTAAAAGCGAGTTTATGCGTGCGCGTGCAGAAGCGGATATCTCGGATTCGTCCTCGGCCGACAAATGCTCTTGCTCAGCCGCGGCATAAAAGAAAAGGCGGTCACGTTTAATTGGCCCTCCAAGCGCAGCTCCGGGTTGCACTCGGCGAAAGCGCAGACGGTTGGCAGGATGTGGATCGGAAAAAGCTTCACGCGCGTTGACACGTTCGTTTGCGAAAAACGTGAAAAGGTCTCCATGGAATTGATTTTCACCGACGCGGGTAACGACATTGATGGCGCCACCGGCAGCGCCGCCAAACTCAGCGGATTGACCGTTGTTGACGATCTGAAACTCGCGAATAATTTCCGGCGACAGAGCGATGCGCGCGGCCCCCGTAGTTTCATCGGTATTGTCCAGACCATCGATGGCGATCGAATTGCTGCGCGGACGCAGGCCACCGAAAGTGAAGCCGCTGTCGGCGAGTGGTGACCCTGACGCCGCGCCCCCGCCCCCGGAACTCGGTTGATTCGAGGGAGCAACGCCGGGAGCCAGCAGTGTGAACTCCAAATAGTTGCGACTGTTGACCGGCAGTTCTTCAATGCGCTCGGGATCGATAGACGTGGTGACAGCAGTTTGCGTGGCATCGAGCGCCGGTGGTCGGTCGCTGACTGTCACTTGGGCGCTTACGCCCGCTGCGGGCAAAGTTATATCGAGCGAGGTGGACCGGCCCAGCGCCAACGTTACTTCCGGATTTAGATAAGGCGCGAAGCCGGTGGCTTCCGCTTTTAGTTCGTATTCGCCGACAGCGATAGCGGGGATCCGGTACTTACCATCAGATTCAGTTGTCGTGGTACGTGTTTGATTGGTTGTGAGATTGCGCAACGTGACAGTTGCACCGGGAATGATGGCCCCGGCTACGTCATGCACCGTGCCGTTGAGTGTCGCCGTAGTTGCGGAATCTTGCGCGAAACAAGGAGCTGCGAAGATAACGAGCGACAATAGCGCAAAACTGAAACTATGAATGAGGTGTCGCTGAAAACGTGCTTCGTGACTTAGTTCCTGCTGCATTGCCTGGTTCGCTAACTTTCATAACCATATTCGTCCAACCACGGACTAATTGCAAACCCCGGCAATTCATCCTGGATGCGCAAACTGACCTTGGTTTTCCGAGGACTTTCCGATCCGCAAATTCGCAGGTAAATCATCGTTCACTAACAAACTCACCAGCCGCCGTACGCTTCTGCACGCGTAGCCGCTCCGCCAGAATGCGATAAAAACATTTCAGGCAAAGTCCGCGCGAATCCTCGCTCGCGTGGTTGCGAATCTTCACGCCACAGTTAACGCACAGCACTTTGAATTTCGTAACAATAGCAGGTCTCGGCTTATCCATTCTCGTAACCTCCACTCGATTTCCAGAAACCGTAGTGCCGGCAAGTTACGTGCGCGTTGTCGCGAGATTAAATGGAACCTAAATGAACGAATCTGGACGAGTGCCTTAACAAACATTTAAAGCGCAATTCACAGCGCCTTAACCTCGCACCCATACCTTCTGCTTTCGAACTTCCTGATTGCAGTTGCAGCGATTTGTGAGCAACCGACCCGGTTTTTCTTGCGGAGACGCGAGGGCGTTTCAAAGACACAACGTTTTCCCACAAGGACACTTCTATGCACCAGAACACTATTCAATTTCTCAGACAGTTCTTGCTTGTCGCGCTGATATTGGTGGTGCCTATGCTGGTTCCCTACAGTGCGTCGGCGCAATCAGAGCAGGCACGCATCACCGGTACCGTCAAGGACATCAATGGCGCTTTAGTGCAGGGGGCCTCCGTCGTTGTGCGTAACGAACGCAGCGGAGAGGAAAGAACAGCGACTACAGACCAAGCAGGTCACTATCTGCTTGCGGCGTTGCGGCCTTCCAGTTATTCAGTCACGGCGAGCGCTCTAAATTCAGGGGTTCTGGCTAACCACATTCAACTGCTGGTGGGGCAGGAACTGGACCTTTCATTGACACTGCAACCGTTGGGCATTGACGCGAAGGTGGATGTGGTAGCCGGAACGGATGTCATCATCGACACCAGCTCAGCCAGCATGGGCGCGAACGTGAACCCGCGCGAGGTCGCAGGACTTCCGATCAATGGTCGCCAGCTTTCGCAGCTGTATTTGCAAGCGCCTGGCTCAGTCAACAGCGGTTCCGGCACATTCGGCGATATCCGTTTTTCCGGTCGCGCGGTGGAACAGAACTCTATCCGCTATGACGGTATTGAAGGCACCGCAATCATCGATAGCTCACCCGGCAACTTGAACGGCGAAATCCCCACCCCGTTCCGTTTGCAGTCCTCACTTGAGAACATTCAGGAATTCCGCGTTGACTCAAATAACTATCCGGCGGAATACGGCACCGGCACCGGAGGACAAATTAATGTCCTCACCAAGTCAGGCGGTAAAAACTTTCACGGCTCAGTTTTTGAATACTTCAGAAACGACAAGCTGGACGCGGCGAATTTCTTTGACAACATCATCGGCCAGAAAAGCAAGTTACGGTTGAACCAATTTGGCGGCTCAATCGGTGGTCCAATCAAGAAGGACAAAGCGTTTTTCTTTTTCTCGTACGAAGGATACCGACTTCGCGGTGGGATCAATTCCATTGAGGCTGTGCCGGGCCTAGCTTCGCGCATCTGCGCCGCGCCTTTGGGTACGGGAACGGTGGCATGCAACGCCGCGACGGCAGCACTCATTCCAGCATTCCGAGCGCCGGGCGCCGTGACGTTGCGCACCGGTCCGGATCTTTTCGACACCGTGCAACTGCAAGCCAACAACATCGTCGATGAGAATACAGCGGCGCTTCGTCTCGACTTTAGGTTCAACCAAAAGCACTCGGCCTATTTCCGCTTCTTCCGCGATCAGGGCTCGAACTTACAGCCTGACGGTGTGACCGGCCGACAAATTTCCATTAGGCAGGTCCCGCAGAACGGTGTCTTTGCAATTCAGTCGATATTGAAGCCAACACTGCTAAATGAATTCAAGTTGGGTTACAACGGCGCCTATTCACGCATCATTGGCGTAGCGCCGACAGTGAACGGGCTGGACCTGTCGAATCTCTCATTCAACATCTCGGGCAGCGTCGCCGGCTTTGCGCTACCGGGTCAGGGCTCGAACGCTGGTGTGGCGACGCCAGGAGGACTAATCCGAGCAAACAGCGCGCAGAACGGACGCGGCCAGCCATATACACCTTACTCCCTCTCGTACATCGATAATTTGAATTGGACGCGCGGCAATCATTCTTTCAAGTTCGGCGCCGAGCTGCGCCAGATTCGCTTGTACACCGACCGGCAAGGTGGCATCACCTACACCTTCGCCAACATCAACAACTTTTTGGCAAACTCGGTCCAAACGGTGCAGTACCTGGGCGACTTGTCCGCGCCTTCACCCTTCTTCAACAACTCGACCGGCCAAGCCCAGGCTCGACAGTCGTACTACATCGGCTATGCGCAGGACGAGTGGAAAATCAAACCTAACCTAACACTGAACTACGGCCTGCGTTATGAGTACTACACGCCGTTGCGCGAAGCGAACGACCGCCAAATTCTGTTCGACATAATCACCGGGCAGTTGCGCGATTCGAGTCAGGACCCGTTGAAAACTTCCAAGACTAACTTCGGGCCGCGGGTCGCTTTGAGTTGGTCTCCGAATCCGAACGGCACAGGTTTCTTTGGCGGTGGGAACACAGTTTTGCGCGGCGGCCTTGGCATCTACTACGGCCCGGGTCAGACGGAGGACCAAATTCAACCGATCGAATCCAACCGGATTAGTTCCACCCTTAGCAACGTGACCTTCCCCCAGGATCCGGCAGTGATTGCCGCAGCGTTCCTGAGCAATCCGAATAACCGTCAATACCAGCCGCGCGCCTATGCACCGGAATATACGATCCCGGAAAAGGTTTATCAGTACAGCGTCTCAGTGCAGCAAGCCTTGCCCGGCAAGATGGTATTGACAGCTGCCTATGTCGGCTCCGAAGGCCGCAATCTGTTTCTGCGCAGCGTTGCAAATCGCATCCTGCCTGGTCAGACGGTAATCGCCGACGGTACAAACCTGCCCTCGAGTTTCGGCGTGATTAATCGCACGAATGGCGCGGGCCAGGTGATTGCGGTCAACACGGTCCGCGAGTTCTCGATCGTCTCGGGCGCCTCTTCTGTGCAGAATCCCTTCGCTGAAATTGACGACAAGACCAGCGGCGGCCATGACGCGTACCGGGCGTTGCAAATGTCGCTTGCTCGCCGCTTCAGTACCGGACTTACGTTGAATTCGCAGTACACGTTCTCGCGCTCCTTCGGAAATACTTCCGGTTCGAACGAGGCGCGTACTGCCGCAAACAACGCGCGCTCTTTGAATGAGTTTGACTACGACAACGGCTACAACAACTTTGACGTGCGTCACACTTTCAACCTGAGTGCTCTTTACGATTTGCCCTTCGGCAGCGGCAGGAAGCATGACTTGGGCAGCATCGGTAACGCGATTCTGGGGAATTGGGAGGTCGGCACTATCGTGAATGCGCGGTCTGGTTTGCCGCTCGAGATTGGGATAGTTCGCCCGGACGTTGTTATTCAGTGCGCGAGAACTGGTGGCTGCGTTGTTCCAACCGGCGCCGCTGGTGCGACTACCACGTTTGCGAACGGCTTCGTCGCTCAATTACCGGGAACAGTTAACGCGGCGAACCCGCTGCCGCCAGGTTTCATCGCGGTCGTGAATACTCCCAGCGGCGGCGCTTCGCGTAACGTGCGGCGGCCGGATCTCGTTCCGGGAGTGAATCCATATCTGTCCAACGATCGGCTTATTTTGAATCCGGCGGCGTTTACAACTCCGGCGCCCGGCACGTTCGGCAACGTTCCCAGAAACTTCTTGCGTGGACCGGGCTTCAGGCAGTTTGATCTGGTTTTCAACAAGCGCATCAAGTTTTCTGAGTCAACGAACCTCGAATTCAGGACTGAGATTTTCAACGTCTTAAATCACACAAACTTTGACATCCCGGGGTCGCGCTTGAATCTGGCATTGCCTGCTGTGACTCAAGCGGGCGGTCTTTACACAGTCAGCTCCGGCAACGTGGTCCAGCCGGGCCAGGCTTATACGCAAGCGGCGGCGGGCGGAACGTTTGGACTGCTGCGGCAAACTGTCGTTCGTGACGTGGGACTCGGGACCAGTCGCCAAATTCAGTTTGCGCTGCGGCTCAACTTTTAGGACACGAAAATGTCGCTTAGACAAATGTCGGCAATCGCGTTGGACGCGGCTCAGGCTCTTGAAGATGTTTACGACGACGGCTATCTGCGCCTCGAGCACAAGTCGTATTACATGGCCTGCGGCGGTGAGCCCATCCGGCTTCCGCGCACGGAGTTTCTAATCGTTTCTCGCCTTACCCGAACTCCCGAAAGAATTGTTAGCGCCGAGGAGCTGTGGCGTTACGCCTGGGGAGACGATAAGCCGCTTAATACTGAGAGTCTTCACGTTTACATCTATCGGTTGCGGGCCAAGCTGGACCGCTACAATTTGAGAATCGATACGATGGTAAACGTGGGGTATCGATTGCTGCTGCGCGAGGGTTCATTCACCTGATTCCTTGCCCGAGCTTAACGGCATGTTCAGATGATGTTCAGACGGATGTAACACCAGCCAATTAAATTAACCTTCCTTCGAGCCATCAAAGATTGAATGCAGGAGCCAAACGGATGTCCCTCTCGACTAAAGTCGCACGCGCTGGATCTCTTCTCGCCGTTCTAATTATCGGAGTTTTTGCCTTTGCCTGTAGCGGCGGCTCAGGCCCCGGCGCCGCCGGCGGAAATATCACGCTGCAGGGCGCGGGCGCAACGTTTCCCAATCCGCTTTACCAAAAATGGCTGAGCGAATACGGCAAGCTGCATGCGAACGTGCGCATCGACTATCAATCGATTGGATCGGGCGGCGGCATCAAACAGATTCAGGCGCAGACCGTGGACTTTGGCGCTTCGGACGCGCCGATGAGCGATGCAGATTTGAAAGCAGCGCCCGGCGAACTGCTGCACATCCCGACGGTGCTGGGTGCAGTTGTCGTCACCTATAACGTCGCTTCAATAACACAGCCGCTCCATTTGTCGCCCGAGGTTCTGGCCGACATTTTTCTCGGCAAGATCAAGAAGTGGGACGACGCGAAGATAAAACAGGACAACGCTGGCGTGAATCTTCCGGCGGCGGATATCACGGTGGTCCATCGTGCCGATGGCAGCGGCACGTCGTACGTCTTTACCGACTACCTCTCGAAAGTAAGCGCCGAATGGAAAGAGAAAGTTGGCGTTGACAAATCACCGAAGTGGCCGGTCGGACAGGGCGGCAAAGGCAACGAAGGTGTTACGGGTCAGATTAAGCAACAACCAAACACAATCGGCTATGTCGAGTTGGCTTACGCCGTGCAAAACAACTTACCCGCTGCTTTGATCAAGAACGCCGGCGGAAAATTCGTCGCACCCTCCATTGATGCGGTAACAGCAGCGGCTGCGTCAGCATCAGCGCAAACTCCCGATGATCTGCGCGTCTCAATCACAAATTCCAACGGGGCGGACGCGTATCCGATTTCGAGTTACACCTACATTCTCGCTTACAAAGATCAGAAGAACGCTGAGAAGGGAAAAGCGCTGGTGGATTTTCTTTGGTGGGGAATTCACGACGGCGAGCAGTTTGCGAGAGACTTGCAATACGCGCCGTTGCCGGCGGAGATCGTTAAGCGCGCAGAAGCGAAGCTTAGTTCGATAACTTCGGGTGGCCAGCCGCTGCGGTGACGCCGATTAACTTCCCTCCCTTTGGGAGGGGTTAGGGGAGGGTGCGAAGCTTGACACGACAAACAAGCCCTCTCCCCAACCCTCTCCCAAAGGGAGAGGGAGGAGAAATTTGAGAGGCGGGCATTAATTCGACGGCCCGCCTTTCGGTCATTCAAATGGACCAAGCGCTCGGCGAGCGACGCTCGCCTTCAAGAGTTAATTGGAAACACTTGCTCGCGCCCACCGGCAACACGGGCGACGCGGTGTTTCGCGGTTTGTTGTTTGCCGCCGCGTCGCTGATGGTGTTGATTGTGGGCGCGATGATCGTGGCGCTGGCAGTGAAAGCAATGCCCTCAATTCGCCAGTTTGGTTTTCACTTTCTGACCAGTTCCGAATGGAATCCGGTCAAGAGCGAATTTGGCGCGTTGCCTTTTATTTACGGAACGATTGTCTCGTCGCTAATAGCGCTCGTGATTAGCGTGCCGCTGTCTCTGGGAATTGCAATCTTTCTGGTTGAGCAAGCGCCGCGACAGCTCGCGCGGCCAGTCACTTTTCTAATTGAACTGCTGGCGGCGATTCCTTCGGTAGTTTATGGGCTGTGGGGAATTTTTGTACTGGCGCCCTTTTTGCGCGTTCAGGTTGAGCCGCCCTTGCAGCGCTGGTTTGGTTGGCTGCCGCTCTTCAAGGGACCAATTACCGGTATCGGATTGCTAACGGGCGGCATCATCCTCGCGATCATGGTGACGCCGATTATCTCTGCGGTGGTTCGCGACGTACTGGCTGCTGTGCCGGGATCGCAACGCGAAGCAGCGTTGGCATTGGGCGCGACCAAATGGGAAACAACGCGTGTTGTTTTAGTAAACGGCGCGCCCGGAATTGCCGGCGCGGTGATCCTTGGCCTGGGTCGCGCAATCGGCGAGACGATGGCGGTGACGATGGTGATCGGCAATCGCGCCCACATCAGCGCCTCGCTGTTTGATTCGTCCTACACGATCGCTTCGGCGATCGCCAACGAGTTTACCGAAGCGACCCAGGATCTTTATCTCAGCGCCCTGGTCGAACTGGGTCTGATTTTGTTTTTAGTGACCTTCGTGGTGAATGCGATCGCGCGCGTGTTGGTTTGGAATGTGACACGCAAGACGAGTGGTGTCGGTGCGGTGTGATGAAACGAATAAGTCCAGCCGCGGATGAACGCGGATGAGGTGATTCTGAAGAACTGCAACTGGAAATCTGTATTTGATCTGATCCGCGTTTTTCTGCGTTACTCTGACTAACAGTTCCGATGATAATGAGAAAAGTTGACAAGCTGCGCCGCAGCCGAAGCGCAACCATGACGACGCTTACTGCACTGTGCACCCTCGTGGCTGTTGGCACCCTGCTGCTCATTCTCATTTACATTGCCATGCAGGGCATTGGCTCGCTCAGTTTTCGTTTTCTGGTTGATAGCCCGCGACCGGTTGGCGAAGGCGGTGGCATCGGCAACGCGATCTCCGGCACGCTCGTCTTGCTTGGACTCTCCGCCGCAATTGGACTTCCGTTCGGCATTGGCGTCGGCGTTTATCTTTCAGAATTCGGCGGGGGAAAGTTTGGCAGCGTCGTGCGATTTCTAACGGACACGTTGACGGGCATCCCTTCAATCGTTACCGGGGTATTTGTTTACACCATCGTAGTAGTGCCGCTGAAACATTTTTCGGCCCTGGCTGGTGGTATTGCACTGGCGTTAATTATGATTCCTATTGTTGCGCGCACGACTGAAGAGATGGTCAAGCTGGTGCCGCATAGCCTGCGCGAAGGGGCGCTGGCGTTGGGCGCGCCGCAATGGCGCACGACCTTGGGTGTTGTAGTTCCGGCGGCGGCGTCGGGGATCGCCACCGGCGCCATGCTGGCCATCGCGCGAATCTCGGGCGAGACCGCGCCGCTTTTGTTCACTGCGTTTGGCAGCCGCTTTTTCAGTTATTACCTGGACCAGCCAATCGCTTCGCTGACGGTGCAAATTTATAACTACGCAATTTCGCCTTATGACGAATGGCATGCGCAGGCGTGGGCCGCGACGCTGGTTTTGATGATGATGATACTTTCGATAAACATTGTGGTCCGCATTTTCACGCGCAAAAGGTTTTGAATTCAGCTGAGGTTGAGATCGCAGATCTGAAAGTGAGACCGATTCGGCAATCCGAAATTCGAATTCCGAAATCCGAAATTCCTAAGATGCCTTCGACTCTTACAACCAGAATCGCAGTCGCCGAACGTGCGGCCGAAAATACGCCCGCCCCCAGCGGCGCCGTGGCGAAGATCTCGGTGCGCAACCTGAATTTCTACTACGGAAAAACCCAGGCGCTGCATGACGTTTCCATCGAGATACCGGAACGCATCGTGATGGCGTTCATTGGTCCATCGGGCTGCGGCAAGTCGACTTTGCTGCGCACGCTGAACCGGATGAACGACGTTATCCCGGCCACGCGTGTCGCAGGCGAGGTGTTAATGGACGGGACGGACATCTATCTGCCGGGCACCGACGTAGTTAATTTGAGAAGAAAAGTCGGCATGGTATTCCAAAAGTCTAACCCGTTTCCGAAAACGATTTTTGACAACGTCGCCTATGGCCTGCGCATCAACCGCTTGACGAAAACCAAGTCCGAGTTGGCAGATCGAGTCGAGCAGGCGCTGAACGATGCTGCGTTGTGGTCCGAAGTAAAAGATCGTTTGCAGACTTCGGCGCTCAGCCTGTCTGGCGGACAACAACAACGACTTTGCATTGCGCGCGCCCTGGCGGTGCGCCCTGAGGTAGTATTGATGGACGAGCCGGCTTCGGCTTTGGATCCAATTGCAACTTCGAAGATCGAAGAATTGATTGTCGATCTAAAGCAGCGCTACACGATCGTCATCGTCACGCATAACATGCAACAGGCAGCGCGCGTGTCGGATACTACTGCGTTCTTCTTGTTAGGCAAATTGATTGAAGTGAACTCAACGGAAAAGATGTTTACTAACCCGACTGAGAAACTGACGGAAGACTACATAACGGGACGGTTTGGCTAAAAAAGTGGTCTTTGGGCTTTGAATCTTCCGACAAGCGGAACGTTTTTAGAACAACTAGCGACGCCCAAAAGAAAGACCAAAGACCAAAGACCAAAGACCAAGCGTAAGACCAATGGACCAGCACCGACATCTTGACGACGAACTAGATTCATTGCGCGATCGCGTGTTGCTGCTCGGCGGCGAAACCGAATCAGCGCTTGACCGGGCCATGATGGCACTGGTGGAACGCGACAGCGACCTCGCGCGCCAGGTACTGGACAACGACGATCGAGTCGATCAGCTTGAAGTTGAGATCGACCGGCAGTGCATTGAAATCATTGCCTTGCGCCAACCGGCGGCGCGCGATCTCCGTTTTGTGATCTCAGTTGCGAAAATGGCGCCGGTGCTGGAACGCATTGCCGACCACGCCGCTAACATTGCTCGTGTGGCCCTCGACCTCAACAACGAACCGGAGTTGAAGTCGGTAACGGAATTGAGCGACATGGCTGGCCATGCGTTGCGCATGTTGCATGAAGCATTGGATGCTTTCACTTCGGGCGACGCCGTCGCCGCTCGCGAGATTATCAAGAGCGATTCGGAAATCAACGAGCTCTATAACCACATCTTCCATCAGTTAATCGAAATGATGGTCACCGAACCAGCCACTGCTACGCGCGACGCGCGCCTGCTGTTCGTTGCGAAACACCTCGAACGCATCGGAGACTATGTGACCGACATCTGCGAGTTGACGGTTTACATGGCCGAAGCCGCCTTCATCAAGCATTTTAAGTAAAGCAGACTCTGTCCTTTCGGGTATTAAGGGAGTCCAAGAAAATCCGGGACAGGCAGGGATGCCTGTCCTACTCAGAAGCAAATGGCACGACCCGTACTAATTATTGAAGACGATCCGGACATCGCCGAGAGTTTGAAATACAACTTTGAGCGTGAAGGACTGCCTACAGTCAGCGCGGCGACGGGCGAAGCCGGTCTGGCTGCCGCCCTAAACGAACGCGAGCCGCCGGCCCTTATCATTCTCGATCTGATGCTGCCCGGCATGAGCGGCACTGAATTGTGCCGGCGGCTTAGAAGAGAACCGGCAACCAGGCGCACGCCGATCATTATGCTGACCGCCAAAGCATCCGAATCAGATCGCGTGACTGGATTGGACCTGGGCGCGGACGACTACATCACGAAGCCGTTTTCAGTGCGCGAGCTGTTGGCGCGCGTGCGTGCCGTCATGCGCCGGATGGACGAGACAGCCGGCAAGACTTATGAAGACGATCATTTGCAGATCGACTTTGACGACATTCGGGTTGTTTGCCACGGTCAAAAAATTAAGCTGACGAACAAAGAGTTCACGTTGCTTTCTGTGCTCGCTCGCAGCACCGACCGCGTCATCACTCGCCAGCAGTTGCTGGACAACGTTTGGGGTTACAGCTATTACGGCGACGCGCGCACGCTCGATGTTCACATCAGACGGCTGCGACAAAAGCTGGGCGACTGCGGCGATTGCATTGAAACTGTGGTTGGAGTTGGCTACCGTTTTGTCGGCTGCCCAGCTAAGGTTTAACAACGCCCGGCGCTTAAAGTAGTGGTCTCTGCCACTCCTTGCAGCAAATTGCTAAAGTAACAACCGTGTCCCAGCGCAATGTCATCTTGATCGCAGCCGGCGCGGTTTTGCTTGCCGCGCTCCTGCTGTTGCCTTCCTTCACGGCACGTGCGTTCGCGGCTGCTTTCACGTTCCTGGTTGCCGTTATCCTGCTTGCAAAAACGTTCTCAACAAAGAGTAGGAATAAGAATCCGTCCACCAGCGGTGCCCGCGAAATAACCGGCGAGGAGTCGCCAAACGAAATCTTTGCGCTCGGAAAGTTGTTCGAAGCGACCATGACCGGCATGCGTGAGGGCTTGTTGGTGGTGGATCAGGAAATGCGCGTGGTTGCTTCAAATCCGGCGGCGCATCGGCTGTTTAATCTTTCCGGTGGTCAAATCAATTCGCAACGGCTCACTCAACTGACGCGCAACCCGGCGATGTACAGTGCGTTTCTCGATGCGCTGCAGGGCAAAGAACGCAGCGGCGTGAAAGTGGAAACGCATGGACCTGAGCGTTTGATTTTCGATCTGCATGTTGTGCCGTTGAATAACTCGAATGGCAGGTCTGCGAATCGGCCAGGCGGGACTGATCTGGCAGCTCCGCAAGGGGCCTTGGGAGTTTTCATCGACGTGACGCGTATCGAACGTCTCGAACGCGTGCGACAGGAATTTCTTTCGAATATTTCGCATGAATTGCGCACGCCGCTGACCGCCATCCTCGCTTTTGTCGAAACACTGGAAACCAGCGCGTTGGAAGATCAGGAAAGCGCAAAACGCTTTCTGGCCATCATCCGCAAAAACGCGGCGCGCATGAATACGTTGATTAGCGACATTATTGAACTAAGTGCAATCGAATCGGGCAACGTAAAGGTTAGGGCAGAACAGATTGTCCTGGCGCCGCTAGTCGCTGAAGTTATCTCGTCTTTCGGTGCCCAAGTCGAAGCGCGACCAATTTTTGTGGTTAGCGAAGTACCCAACGATGCGGTTGTGTTCGCCGATACTCGCCGGCTGGAACAAATGCTGACTAACCTGATCGACAACGCAATTAAGTTTAATCGTGATGATGGCAAGGTGACGGTCAAATTTGAACGCAGCAACCGCGATCAGATAATGGTCGTGGACACCGGGGAAGGAATTCCGGCGCAATACCTTGACCGCTTATTCGAGCGGTTCTATCGCGTGGACCGCGCTCGCTCGCGCGAGGTTGGCGGCACCGGCCTCGGTTTGGCAATCGTCAAACACCTAGCGCGCGCGCATGGCGGCGAAGTCAGCGTCACTTCAGAATTAGGCAAAGGCAGCACCTTCACGATCGAGTTGCCGCGCCATTCATGATTGAGATCGCGGGCGTCCCGCTCGTAATGAGCCCGCAGCGCGAACAGATTCTTCTTTATTTGCTTGGTCCAGTTTTCTGATTTCGCGACAGGGTCAGCTTCAGTAACGGTGGGGTCACCAGCGTCGTAACGATCACCATAATTACAACAGCGCCGAACGTCGCCGGACTCACCACTGGCGTCATCGTGCCTGCAGCATTCGGCAGCATCAGGCCCGCGCCGATGCCGGCGACAATCAAGCCCACTTCGCCGCGCGGAATCATACCTACGCCAACCGCCAGACGATTCAGTCCACGCTCAGCCAAAGCGAGCGAGCAAATCTGCTTGCCGATGATTGCGGCAATCGTAAGCGCAGCCGCAAAACCGAGCAGATCCAAATGACTAAACACGCGCAGATCGACTCTCATCCCCATCAAGACGAAAAATATGGGAACGAGAAACGTCGTTACCGGCTCGAGCAACTGACTCAAATCACGCTCGCCGCGTTCCCGGAACGGTTTGAAGTGAACATCGTCCAGAACTAAGCCGGCCGCGAAGGCGCCGACGATGGTTGCCAACTCAACTTTTGCCGCCAGCCACGAAAGCCCAAAACAAAACGCGATCGAGAGGACGAGCAACACGCCGCGACTCTTAAGTTTGACGGCGCCGCGAAAGAGCGGCGGCATGACGTAGCGACCGACCGCAAACGTTAAGACAAAAAAGCTGACTGTCTTCGCTGCTAACCAAAGAATGTAAATCAAATCTAACGACGTTCCGGCCGCCGCCGCTGCCACCGCGCCGACGACGGTTGCGAGTATTAGTAATCCAATCACGTCATCGATCACTGCCGCCCCCAAAATGATGCGTGATTCGCGAAGTTTTAGTTTCCCTAAATCCTTTAAGACACGAGCAGTAATGCCAACGCTGGTTGCGCATAACACTGCGCCGATAAAGATATGAACCAGCCGTGATTCGCCGGGCAGGAAGTAGGCAGATACTCCCCAACCTAAAAAGAACGGCGCCACCACACCCGCTAGCGCCACGAGTAACGAAGACGAGCCGACCTCCAACATTTCGCTGAGTCTCGACTCCAGCCCCACCTCAAACAACAAAAGAATAACGCCGAGCTGGGCCAGCGCGTCGATAACAGCATCGGTTTTGATCCAATCTGCCTGGTGGAAACCAACCAGCATCAGGTTGCCGAGAACGATTCCTGCTAACAGCTCGCCGAGCACAGCCGGTTGACCAACACGTTCGAAAAATTCGCCCGCGATTTTGGCCGTCAACAGGATCGCCGCCAGGCCAGCGAGAATGATGGGACTAAACCCGTACCCGCCGCTGCCGTGCGCTACCGGCGCTTCTGGGCCGGCCCATACCGTTTCGGCGGCAAAGAGAAAGGACAGGACAAGGATGGTTGCTGGCAGTGGACTTTTCATCATTCCCAGATCATAAAGCAACCGGTTAGTTTGTGGTGGTTCCGACCCTTCAACTTGAGTTCTGACCCAGAACCGCAAACCAACAGTTTGCTTTGAGAAGTAGTTTGCCAAGGAATTGACGCCGGATTATTACACACCTGCAAGGACAGACACGGCAGGAAACGCGACTATGTTCAGGCTGAAAGACTGTTTTATTGTGTCGCTTGTTTGCCTGTCGGGACTCAGGTCACTATAATGCGCCAAAACTTGAGGTCGCTTTGCAGTTGGGTGGGAGCAGCCGGCGCTTCCTCAGGAAAACACATTTTCAATGTCAACCCCTCTTAGATGGAAACGCGGGCGTGTTTCGCCTTTAGCGCGCCGCCAGCCCCAAACTCCTTTGCGGACGCTGGCGCTCAACTTAAGTGAGGCAGCGCGTTCGGCGCTTTCCGAGCCGTTTCGGCTGACCATCGAACATCAACCAATTTATCTGCCACGCTTGCCGCGGGCGTTCGATGGGTTTCGGATTGTGCAACTTTCCGACATCCATCACAGTCCCTTCACCAGCATCAAACAAATTGAGCGCGCCGTGGAAACGGCCAACAGCCTGCAGCCCGACATGATTGCGCTGACCGGCGACTACGTTTCCAAAGAGCGGCGGTACGCTGCGCCCTGCGCCGAGTTGTTGGGCACTTTAAAAGCACGCCATGGTGTCTTTGCGGTATTGGGAAATCACGATCATTGGACCGACGCGGCGTTAATTACTGACCTGTTCCGTGCCGAAGGCATCACCATGCTGGTAAACCAGGGGATGCGCTTTGAAAAAGACGCTGCTGCTTTTTGGCTCGCCGGCGTGGACGACACAATGGTGGGACTTGAAGATTTGTCGCTGGCTTTGGCCGGTTCGAGCGAAGCTGAAATGAAATTGCTGTTGGCCCATAACCCGGTGATTTTGCGAAAAGCTGCGCGCGCCGGTGTTGACCTGGTGTTGAGCGGCCATACGCATGGTGGCCAGGTTAATCTGCGATCGGAACAGAGCGAGTCCGGGCGACCCCGCCGCCGGCATGTAAAAGGTTTGGCGCGCCAGGACCAAACGCAAATCTACATAACTCGCGGCCTCGGAACGGTGGTGCTTCCGGTCCGTTTTGGTTGCCCCCCCGAAGTCTCTCTACTTGAGTTGCGCTGCGTTTAGGAAGTGAACCGTTTCCCAGATCGGTGAATAGCAGTTTTCCGGTCTTCATCTATTCACGATTTACGATTCACGATTCACGATTTACGAATCAATGTCCTCCCGGATTCTTACCGTTCCAAATATGCTCACCGTCTTCCGGATGGTGCTCATTCCCGTTTTCGTCACGATGCTTTTTTATCAGCGCTTCACCTTGGCGCTGGCTGTCTTCGTGTGTGCGGGTCTTACTGACGGGCTCGATGGGTTATTGGCGCGGCGATTTGATCAGCGCTCGCAGCTCGGCACCGTGCTTGATCCGATCGCGGATAAGTTAATGATGGTGACGGCTTTCATCGTGCTTTCGATGCGCGGCATTTTCCCGGCGCCAGTGCCGAGCCACTTGCCGGTGCCGTTCTGGGTAACTATCACGGTCATCAGCCGGGACGTTTTCATCATTGTCGGTGCAGCCGCGATAAACATCATGACCGGGTTTCGTGGCTTCCGTCCGTCCTGGTTGGGCAAGGTGAACACCACCGTTCAAATCGGCGCCATCGCTGCGATCATGTTCGCCGCCAGCGTTCCTTACTACACCGGTTATTACCTGCCCACCGTCTATGCAACGGTATTTACTTTTGCCGTCCTCTCAGGCCTCCATTACGTCTTCTTCGCTTCGAAATTGCTGAACGAAGACCGCCGCTAGACCAGCATCCCTGCAAAACCTCGAAATCAAAGCCAAAACCACCACCTTAACTACCCTCCGAAAAGTTGACACGGAGACACTCAGGTATTATATTAGCGCTCCATTCAACTAGAGTTTATGGGTGGGCACTACATTAAAGGCTAAGTCGGCCCGGCAGGCTTTCAAAGCGGGCCAAATACCGTTTGGAGAACAAAAAGAGATGAGCAAGATTATTGGAATCGACTTGGGAACGACCAACTCCGTTGTGGCAGTGATGGAGGGCGGCGAGCCCACGGTCATTACGAATTCTGAGGGTGGTCGCACCACTCCGTCGGTGGTCGCGTTTACCAAAGACGGCAGCCGGCTGGTGGGTCAGGTGGCGAAACGGCAGGCCGTTACCAACCCCGAAAACACTGTCTATTCAATTAAGCGATTTATGGGACGGCGCTTCGACGAAGTTACCGAAGAAATCAAGCAGGTCCCTTATAAGGTTCAGGCAGCCAGCGGCAGTGGCGACGTGCGCATTCAGACTGGTGGCAAGGAATGGAGCCCGCCGGAGATCTCAGCAATCATTCTGCAAAAGATGAAGCAGTCGGCTGAGGATTATCTCGGGCAGAAAGTCGACAAGGCCGTCATCACCGTGCCGGCGTATTTTAACGACGCGCAACGTCAGGCCACCAAGGATGCCGGAAAGATTGCCGGCTTGGAAGTGATGCGCATCGTCAACGAGCCGACAGCGGCGGCGCTCGCTTATGGTCTCGATAAGAAGAAGGACGAGACGATTGCGGTGTTCGACTTTGGCGGCGGCACATTTGATATTTCGATCCTCGAAGTTGGCGAAGGCGTCGTTGAAGTTAAGTCCACTAATGGTGACACGCACCTGGGTGGCGACGACATCGACGAACGGCTGACCGAATGGATCATTGAAGAGTTTAAGAAAGACCAGGGCATCGATCTTTCGAACGACAAGATGGCCCTGCAGCGTTTGAAGGAAGCTTCCGAGAAAGCGAAGATCGAACTCTCCAGCACGATGGAGACGGAAATCAACCTGCCTTTCGTGACCGCGGACCAGTCCGGTCCAAAGCATCTGGCGATGAAACTCACGCGCGCGAAGTTTGAGCAACTGGCTGAGCCAATTCTCGGACGCCTGAAATCGCCAGTCGAGCAGGCCATCAAAGATGCCGGCATCGACGCTAAGAAAATTGACGAAGTGGTGCTGGTCGGCGGCTCAACGCGGATCCCGAAAGTTCAGGAAATGGTTCGCGGTCTGTTTGGCAAAGAACCAAACAAGAGTGTGAACCCTGACGAAGTGGTAGCCATTGGCGCAGCCGTTCAGGCCGGAGTCTTGTCAGGCGAAAAGACTGACATCCTGTTGCTGGACGTGACGCCGCTCAGTTTGGGTATCGAGACGCTTGGCGGTGTCTTTACCAAACTAATCGAACGCAACACCACAATTCCCACGCGCAAGTCTGAGATTTTCTCGACCGCGTCCGACAATCAAACGTCGGTAGAAGTCCATGTGCTTCAGGGCGAACGCCCGATGGCTGGGGACAATCGCACGCTCGGCAAGTTTCACCTGATTGGTATTCCACCGGCGCCGCGCGGGATGCCGCAAGTCGAGGTTGCTTTTGACATCGACGCCAACGGCATTGTGAACGTGTCTGCCAAGGACATGGGCACCGGTCGCGAGCAAAAGATCACTATCACTGCGTCGTCTGGTCTTGCAAAAGAAGAGATCGACAAGATGATGCGCGATGCTGAATCGCACGCCGCCGACGACGTTAAGAAGAAGGAAGAGATCGAGGCCCGCAATCGTCTGGATGGACTTACCTATCAGATGGAGAAGACGCTCAACGACAACCGCGAAAAGGTTGGCGCTGTAGCCGGCGAAGTGGAGACAGCGATCGCGGAAGCCAAGAAAGCTTTGGCGGAAGGCGGCGTGGAGCGTTTGAACGAAGCGTTCAATCAACTGCAAACCGTTTCGCATAAGATGGCTGAGGCGCTTTACCAGCAGACCGGAGCGCCGGAGGGCGAGACGCCAACTGAAGATCAGGCTGCGGCTGCCGGAGCATCGTCTTCGGGTAGTGCCGGCGACGACAACGTCATCGATGCTGAATATGTCGACGTAGACGAAAACAAGTAAGAGAGTGAGCAGTGAACGGTGAGCAGTGAGCAGTTTAGGAAAATGCCTCTACTGCTCACTGCTTACTGCTAACTGCTCACCGATTCCTGATGGCCAAACAAGACTATTACGAAATACTCGGAATCAAGCGCGACGCCAAGCCGGAAGAAATCAAGAAGGCGTATCGCCGCCTCGCGCGCAAGTACCACCCCGACGTCAATCCTGGAGACAAAGCTTCCGAGGATCGTTTCAAGTTAACAACGGAAGCGCACGACGTCCTTTCCGATCCCAAGAAACGAAAAGTTTACGACCAGTTTGGGCAGTATTCCGACAACCTTGCGGACGCTGCTGCGCGCGGCGCGACGCCAGGCGGCGCGGGCCGCGCGACTCCGGGTTTTGATTTCAGCGGCTTTGATTGGGGCGCAGCTGGCACGCCGTCCGGTGGTGGTTCGAGTTTCCGCGACATCTTTGCCGATCTGTTCAGCGGCGGTGCGAAAGAGCAAGAACCGCCGCGGCCACAACCGAAGCGTGGGACTGACATTGAAATGCCTCTCTCGCTTTCTTTCGAAGAGGCAATTAAGGGATTAACTACCAATCTAACGGTTAATCGTTCGGAACAATGTTCGCGGTGCAATGGCGCCGGTGACATTGGTGGGCCGGTGATGGTCTGTGCGACCTGTAAAGGCAGCGGGCAAGTGCAACGCGCCGGCGGACGATTGCGTTTTGCGCAGGAGTGTCCAGATTGCGCGGGCACCGGCCGCAGGCGATCGCCGTGTTCGTTGTGTCATGGCAAGGGAGTGGTGCCAAAAACTGAAACGGTCAAGGTGCGCATTCCCGCCGGCGTCGAAACCGGATCGCGCGTGCGCATTCCTGCCAAAGGGCAGGGCGGTCGACTCGGCGCGCCGCCGGGAGATTTGCACATCATCACTAACGTCGGCTCGCACAAATATTTCACGCGCAAGGGCGATAACATTTATGTGACTGTTCCCATCACCGTGCCGGAAGCAGCGTTGGGAGCAAAGATTGAAGTGCCGACAGTTGAAGGGAAAGCGCAACTGCGTATTCCGCCCTCGACACAGTCAGGTCAAAAATTCCGGTTGAAGCAGCGCGGCGCGCCATCGTTGCGCAATCCGGGCGCGCGCGGCGATCAGTTTGTAGAAGTGCAGATCACTGTGCCGAAAGTGATTTCCGAAGAGACGAAAGAAGTGCTGCGGCAATATTCGAAGATGAATGAAGAGAACCCACGGGTAGAGATGGGGTTGGAGTGACGAGTGAAAAGTAAAAAGTGAAAAGTAAATCGCAAAGTACTTTTCACTCTTCACCTTTCACTTTTTACCGTTATGAAGCGTAAAGCCAAAACATACACCATCAGCGCCGTCGCGGATCAATATGGTTTGCATCCGCAGACGCTCAGAATGTATGAACGTGAAGGGCTGCTCAAGCCGTCGCGCTCGGAAGGCAACACGCGCCTCTACACCGATCCCGATCTCGAGCGGCTCGAGTTAATCTTAGCGCTGACGCGCGACCTCGGCGTAAATCTTGCCGGCGTCGAAATCATTCTCAACATGCGCGAAAAGATGGATGCCATGCAGCAGGAGTTTGAACGCTTCTTCCAATATCTCCAGTCACACGCCGAAGAGTTAACCAACTTTGGCGAGGCTCCAGCCGAAGGCACCAGCGATGCGCTGGTACGACTCACCCGCACCACCGCCCTGCGCCGCCGCGCGTTCCGCGGTTAAGATCGTTTGCCCAATTTGTGTTGGCCTACTCAAGAGCGGGGGCATGCCCCCTTCCCGACCTCGAGACCTTCACTTGCGCAATCGTTTTCGAATCGAAAGTCATTCGGGCCGGCGATTACACCTTCAACTGTGTTTAGCTCGTGGTTGGGACGGCGGGCATGCCCCCGCTCTTTCTTCGCGGTCAAACTACTCATTGTGCTGAGCCGACTTAATACACACTAGACTTGTTTGCCCGCTCCCCGGCATGATAGATTTCGCTCACTGAATAACCGCTTCTGAAACGATTTAGTCACCCACACGCAGCTTTCAGTTTTCAGGAACGCCGGCACGAATGTCAGGTTCGGATTCGTGACCTTCATCGACAGTTTCATAGATGACGAGACTCGCCCTCCGTTTATTCTTTCCGACGTTGCTGGCCGCCTTTCTGACGGCGATGATGCTGGTCGTGTACTCCGGCGACGCGGCGGCGCAGGATCTCGACAACGTCACCATGACAGGGCGCGTGACGGACCAAAACGGGGCCGTCATTCCCGGCGCGACCGTCACCGCGACGTTGGTTAGCACCGCTAACGAACGCAACGTAGTGACCGACGGCGAAGGGCGCTATCGTCTGATTCAATTGGAACCGGGTGTCTACAATCTAAAAATTTCCTTTACTAATTTTGCACCCGAGGAACGGCTGGAGCTGAAAACTATAGCCGGCCAGAATGTGCAACTGGATTTCACGTTGCGGCCGCCGGAACTCCAGGCTGGCGCCATGGTCATAAGCGAAGCCGACGCGCCGGCGGTCGATACGACGCGCACTGTCGTCGGCGGCACCGTAAGCACGCTTGAAGTTGAATCGCTTCCCGTCGCCAGCCGTTCCCCGCTCGATCTGATCTTCACCTTGCCCGGCGTTTCCGAAGAAGCTCTTTCCACCCGCGACCTTGCCGAGGATCGCAATACAAATCCATCAAACACTCCTGAAGAATCAGGCACCTTCTCGCTTTCGGGTGGCCCGGCGTATTCCAACAACATCACGATTGACGGGCTTGATAACAACGACGATCGCGCGGCGCGCGAGCGCTTTCAACCTTCAATCGAAGCGGTTGAAGAAGTGCAGATCATCACAAACCAGTTCTCGGCCGAGTACGGCCGCGCGTCGGGCGGTCGCATCAACATCCGCACTCGCGGTGGTTCAAATAGTTATCGCGGGCGTCTGTTCTACTTTTTCCGCAACGACATTTTTAATGCGAACACCTCGAACAATAAATCGCGAGGTCTTGGCCGCTTGCCGTTTGAAGAGCACAACCCAGGTTTCACTTTGAGCGGTCCGCTGCGGCTGCCGCATTACGACGGCCGCAAACGCACCTTCTTTTTCAGCGCCTACGAATACGACACGTTTCTGGATTCAGCCACGATTGACACGCTGGTGCCGATCCAGCAGAACCCGCTCTTTCCGTTGCCGGCGCCGACGGTCACCGACCCGGCTGCCATCGGCACGTTGCGTCTTAATGCCGGCATCGCGCCGTTTGTCTCAACTGTCTCGACACCGTCCAAAAATCACATCTTCACGACGCGTGTCGATCATAGATTTTCGCAGGTGCACAACGGCTCGATTCTTTATCAGTTGGGCCGATTGAATAACTTGCGCCAATTTGGCGGCGGCAATCGGCTGGCGGAAAGTTTGTTGGGCAAGACCAGGAAAACTGATGCGATCTCTTACACCGACAACCTGGTCCTGTCGCCGACCCTCGTTAATCAAACACGGGTTCAGTATTCGCGGTTGACGCCCGCGGTCTTAGCGAGCGGCGGACGCAGCCCGGTCGTGCTGATTACGCTCGATGATCCACTTCCTTCGAGTGATCCGGACCAACGATCCGGCACGCTCGTCGCCGGTTCTTCAACTTCGGGCGCGACTGACCGCCGCGAGTCGCGCGTGCAGGCGCAGGACGTCGTTTCCTGGGTGCTCGGCGCGCACTCGCTCAAATTCGGCGGCGACGTGCAACGCATCAATTCGACCTTCATCGATCTTTCAGACATCTCTGGCACTTTTAGTTTCTCGACCCCCGCCGATTTTTTGCTCAACGCACCGAGCCGCTTTCGGCAGAATTTTCAGGCAGAGTCGTCCCAACAAAATACTTATCTCGGTTTCTTCATTCAGGATGAATGGCGGCTGCGGCCAAACCTGACAATCAGTTATGGCCTGCGCTGGGAAGAAGAAACGATCATTCGCGACTTGAATAACTTTGGACCGCGCGTGTCGCTTGCTTACGATCCATTTAAGTCGGGCAAGACAGTGATCAGATTAGGGGCCGGGATTTTTTACAATCGCGCGCTGCTGCGCACCATCGACGATTTTACTCTGGGCGCCCAACAACTCTTTTTCGATACCAACGACTTGATCGATCCGGCGACCGGCTTGCTAGGCAGCGCCGCTTTTCGCCGCGACTTCATTGCCAAAAACCTTAAGTTCCCGCAGGCACTCACGACCGATTCACCGCTGGTGAAACAGTTCGGCACACTGAACGCCGGCTTCTCGCGCCGTCTCGATCCCGGATTGCGCATCCCTGAAAGCTACCAGGCGAATGTTGGCTTCGAAAGAGATCTGGGCCACGGGTTTGTTTTCGAATCAAACTACACTTTCAATCGGGGGTTGCACCTGTGGCGGGAATTCAATGTGAACGCGCCGCGTTTGCCGTTGGGCTTCAAGAGTTTTTCCGATTACCTGGCGTCGCGCGATTTCGCAAACTTTCACAGCGGCCCTAACGGCGCGCGCCCGCTCTACAACGCTTCAACTGCCGGCGAGCTGGTGCGCTTTGTGCTCGGCCCACTCGATCCCGCGAACCCCAATGCGGTTATTCGCGTCAACGAATTCGGCGTGCCAATCTCGGTGATCAATCTCAACAGCTTTACTTCAACGACGCAGGTCGAGGTTGCCCTGGCCGCGCTGACACGTTTCCGGCCAGATCCCGCGCGCCGGGAAATCGAGCAGCTCATCTCAGCGGGCAACAGTTTCTATCATGGCTTGACTGTGGAACTGCGCAAGCGCCTCAAACGCACTGCAGGTTTTGGTTTATCTTTTCGCGCCGCTTACACTTTTTCTCACTTAACCGACGACGGCATTGTGAACACTTCAGACGCACTGACGCCCGGAAACTTTTTCGCGGAACGAGCTCGGAGCCTGCTCGACCGGCGGCATCGCTTTGTTTTTTCAGGAACGTTTGAGACCCCGCGCCAGCTTGGCAAGTTGGTTTTTGCGCCTATCGTGCGTTTGTCTTCGGGCGCGCCGTTCAACATTTCCGTGGGCGGCGACGATCGCAACCTCGATGACGTCGGAAATGATCGACCAATTTTCACTGGCGATCCGAAACTGCTTCACTGGCGCGCGCCGGGCGATCCAATCGATCCCGCGATCCTTACCATGTTTGCGTTGCCGACGATCGGCCAGACGGGAAACTTGCCGCGCAATTCCGGCCAGGGACCGGGCCAGTTCTTTTTCGATCTCAACGTAACGCGCGAATTTCGCATCAACGAAAAGATGCGCCTGCGGCCAGTAATTGAAATCGATAACGTGCTGAACAAAACTGTCTTCAGTTTTGGCAGCGAGTTCATCAACTTTAACTCCTTTGCACCCACCGCCACGCCCGAACAGCGCCAGGCTTTCCTCGATTCATTCCTCGTCAGCACGCGCACACTACGCCCCAGACAGATCCGGCTCGGCATTCGCTTTGATTTCTGAGATTCTTCGGGAACTTTTTATTTGAGCGGTAGAGAGCGGAGAAATGTAATCAGGCGATTGAGTTGAACCTCCGGCA
>JANMKA010000142.1:0-42204 GCA_031371765.1 Blastocatellia bacterium | reverse complement strand
GAGTCATGACTTGTCACCATCAAAAGAAAAGCGCCGCGATTATTAAAATCGCGGCGCTTTAGTTTTAGTACGACGCTAACAATCAGAACTCAGCGACTGATCTCATCACTCATCACTCATCACTCATCACTCATCATTCATCATTCATCATTCATCATTCATCACTCATCACTCATCACTCATCACTGCTTTTCCCTCTACTTCGTTGGCAGCGGAAATTGCGGTCGTGGCGCAGGCGCTGCGGCCGGTTCATCCTCTTCCATTCCGTTTAACACGTCCGCGTAGATTTTGATCTTTCCCGCTTGCTTCATGCGCTGAGTTACCGCCGCGACATAGTCGTCAAACACCTGGTTTTGCCGTTCACCCAGCGCTGTTTGAGTCAACTGGTCGCGCTGTTGCGCAAACTCCGCGAGATCGGCTTCGGTTCGTGACTTGACGCCGACGATCACCCAGTTGTCACCAACTTTCACCGGTGCCTTTGTTACTTCGCCCGCCTTCAATGCATAAACCGCGTCGTCCAGGGCTGGACTGGTGCCGGCCTTCCCCAATGGCGAGCCGAGTTTGTAGCCACTGTCGGACGCGACTTCAAATCCCGCCTTCTCGCCGGCAGTTTGCACGTCCGCCGCCGAGTTTAACGACGCAGCCAGTTCCTTGGCCTTTTGCTCGAGTTGCTGTTTGGCGCGTTCCTGCTTCATCGCTCCCGCGACTTTAGTTTTGACTTCATCAAAATCAGGAATACGAGGGTCGCGCTTTTCCACCAGAATCGGGAGTGCGAAGCCGCCCTTGACCCCGGTTTGTTGGCCGACGTCTCCCGGAGTATTTAGTGGCGCAATGACTGCTTCAAACTGTTGGCTGCTGCCAATCTCTGGAACGTCGTCGCCGGGCTTGATGAAAGGTGTTTCTTTGATCATCTCCGACGGTTTCATGTTTGCTTCGGCAGCGAACTCCTGCGCAACTTTCTGCACATCCTTCGTTTCTTTTAATCGGTTCTGAGCACGCTCAGCGAGTTTGGCCGCAACCATATAACCCTTGCGATTACGCAGCGAGGCCTGCAGTTCGGGTTTGGCTTCCTCAAAAGTCTTGGGTACTGATTCGCCGCGCCGCAGGATGATCCAGTTACCAGCGTACTTGATGGGAATATCCGAAATGTCCCCCGGCTGCATATCAACCGTGCGATCGTAAAGCGCGTCGACTTTGTTTAGGTTCTTCTTGTAAGGGCGAGCCAGATAGCCGCCGCTCTTGGCCGTCGCCGCGTCTTCGGAATTGCCGCGCGCCAGGTCGGCGAACGCCTTCTCACTAGTATCAGGACTTGCGGCCCGGGCCTTGGCGATCAAGTCTTTCGCTTTTGCTTCCACTTGTGGGTCGAGATCTTTGCGCGCAACTTTCAAAACTATCTGCTGAACCTTGACCCCGCCTTCTTTGGCCTGCGGCGATAGCTTGTCATATTCATCGCGCAAATCTTTGTCCGAGATCGCAACCTTCGCGCCGGCTTTTTCCTGGTCGACATAAAGATAGCGAAGCTTTTTCTGCGGCTCTAAATAACGATAATCGGTTTTGTGCTGCTCGTAATAAGCCTTGACCTCGTCATCCGACAACTGGATCTTTTCAGCAAGTTTTTCCGGCGAGACGACGACGTAGCTCACAGCCAAATCGGTGGACTTGCGCTTGAAGTTATCCTGGACTTCTTGATCAGACACGTGGACAGCAGCAGTGACGAAGGCTTTTAGTTTCTCAAGCGCAATTTCGTCGCGCACGTTGCGCTCAAACAAATCGATGCTGCCATAGCGCGCAGTCACGGATTCCTTATAACGGTCGAGACCGACGAATTGGCCAGACGCATCGGAAAACTGCTTGCGAATCTTGTCCGCCACTTCGGCATCGCTGGCTGCGAGTCCCAGCCGGGCAGCCTCCTGGGCCACCACGCGATCTCGTATCAGGCCGTCAAGAAAGCGTTTGTTGCCGCCCAACTGCGCCAAACTAATGCGGCCGCCAAACATCTGCGTGTAGTTTTCTTTGAGCTGCGCGACCTGGGCCACGGTGATTTCATCGCCGTTGACCTTGGCAATCACTTCAGTGCTTTTGGAAGGTTCAATGTTATTTGTGTTCCTTCCAGGCGCGTAAAAGACGATAAGACTAACGGCCATCAGCACCGCAAAGCCAATAATGATGATGCTGCGCGTGCGTTCCAGCCGTCCGAGTTGTTTGAGCATTATTTCTTCCTCACTTGCAAATGGCGGATTGTAAAGGACGAACAACCGCACTGCAAATAGACGGGGTTGGGTTCAGGCTGTTGGAAGTGGTGAAAAGCGCGCGGTGTCGGTCATGAGTTAGTGAAATGACAGACGACAGGTCAAGTGGCGACGCTCACGCTCAATACCCTACACACCCCACCCCCCTACACCCTGCGTTTTGTCTTACCTTCAAGCGAATGCTATTTTCTCTTCCGAATGAACTCGATTAGTAGCACGACGGCCTTATGGATCGGATTCTCTGTATTCATCCTTTTCATGCTGAGTCTGGATTTGGGGCTCTTCAATCGCCGCGCCCACGCCATCAAATATCGCGAAGCGGCCATCTGGAGCGGAATCTGGATCGCGCTGGCGTCGGTCTTTGCCGCCATCGTCTTTTATTACCAGGGTTCGTCGCGCGGTCTGGAGTTTGTGACCGGCTACCTGATTGAGCTGTCGCTGTCGGTTGATAACCTGTTTGTCTTCCTGCTGATCTTTTCCTACTTCAAGGTCCCTTCGAAATATCAACACCGGGTGCTGTTCTGGGGCGTGCTGGGCGCATTGGTGATGCGCCTGACTATGATCTTCGTCGGTGCGACCCTGATCAATCGCTTCCATTGGATCATCTACATCTTCGGCGCCTTTCTGGTTTACACCGGCATCAAGATGTTCACGCAGGAAGATAACGACTTCCAACCCGAAGACAATGCGCTGGTGCGCTTCGTGACGCGAGTGTTCCCGATGACGCGCACCTATGACGAGAAACACTTCTTCACCCGAGTCAACGGCCGGCTGACGGGCACGCTGCTCTTGCTGGTCCTGTTGATCGTCGAAGTGGCCGATCTGGTTTTTGCAGTTGATTCGATTCCCGCCATTTTTGCGATCACCACTAATGCTTTCATCGTTTACACCTCAAACGTTTTCGCCATTCTCGGTTTGCGCTCGATGTACTTTTTGCTGGCCGGCGTGGTGGAAAAGTTTCATTACCTGAAGATTGGCCTGGCGATCGTCCTGACCTTCATCGGCGCCAAGATGCTGATCGTCGCAGTCCACATCAACATTCCTATCTGGATTTCACTCGTCTTCGTGGCGGTAGTCTTGCTTAGTTCTGTCGTCGCCTCGCTCGTCTGGGCCAAACACGCCGACACCAACATCGACGTGGATCTTCCGGAAGATTTCGATTCTCCCTTTGAAGATGAAGACTTGGGGAAGGCCGCCGATGATGAAGATGGGAAGAAAAACGAGGAAATCCGAAAGTAATCCCGTGCTGCGCCGCGGCAGAAAACGCCTGTTGAACCTGCTCTCCTCGCTGTGTTAGATTCCAAATGACGGTCAGAGGCTTTGGTAATGAAGTATTTGCAGCTGACTCCGCCCGACTTCTTCACACCTTTTTGCGCGCCGCCGGCGACTTTGCCCGGAGTTACCGATCAAACGGCGCGCGCGCGTCGCGTTAGTATTTGCCCCTCAGTTCTAGTCCAGAAACATGGCCAATAAATCCCGTCGTTTTGTTTTTGACTGGTGGGTAGTCCAGAAGCGCATTGTCTATCTCATCATCCTTATCGTGGCTCTCTGCGGGCTGGCAGGCGGAGGCGCGCTTTACGTTTGGAAGTATGGCAATCCGCTACGAAATGTTGGAGCGGGAACGAAACCTGCCTCCGGCGCGCGCTTCATGTCGTTTGAAGGTGAGGTCCGTGTCATCCGCGCTGCTACGCGCGAAACAATCACGCCCGGCGGCGATACCGAACTCTATCCCGGCGACACAGTGCAAACGATGGCGAGTGGCCGCGCACGTGTGGGCATGGCCGACGGCTCGACGCTGGTGGTTCGTCCCAACAGCACGATCATCATTCGCGACAACGCCAGCGAGGACGGCGGGAAGAAGACTAACGTCCACGTCGTCGTCGACAGCGGACAAATGTACGTGCGCACCGAGCAACAGCCCGAAGGCACCAATAATGTGGTCGAGACGCCCAAGACTAAAAACACACTCGGCGAACAGACGGGCGCCAGCTTTGGCGTGAACCCTGAAGGCACTGAAGAAATTCGCGTCAACAACGGTGCGATTGAAACTACAAATCGCTCGGGCGAGAAAACCACGTTGCACGGCGGCGAGTACGTATCGGTAAATCCTTCGGGAACGATCTCGCGGCCGCAAAGGTTGCTGGACATTCCCGCGCCTTCCGAGCCGCGCGATCTCGAACGCGTTTTTGTTGGCGACAATGGTGCGGCGAACATTTCTCTAAAATGGCAACGGCCTCAGTCAGGAACGGCGTCGTTTTATCGCGTCGAAGTTGCAACTTCTCCTTTCTTCGTGGCTGACGGAAAAGTGATCGAACGCGATCAGCTTGCTTCGAATGAATTCACCGCCAGCGACCTGCGGCCTGGAACCTATTTCTGGCGCGTGCGCGCGACAGCTTCGAGCGGTCAAACCAGCGATTGGAGCGATCCGAAAAAGTTCATCATCGCCACGCGTGGCACTGGCTCGCGCGTGGCAGTTTCCAATCTCACCGCGGAACTGCTCGGCGGAAATATCTATTTGGTGCGCGGGCATTCGGAAGTCGGCAACACAATTCGCGCGGCGGGCCGCGACACCCTGGTGGCGACCGACGGTTCGTTTCAATTGCAAATTACGGCCGCGCCGGGGATGCAGGAAATCGTAGTCGACGCGGAAGACCCGCGTGGAAACAGCAGCCAGTATCGTTTATCCCTTTCGCGCGGTGGCCGCCGCAGTTGAGTTTAGTCTTTTGTTATGCCCAGACACGTCATCCTCCTAACTGATGCGCACGAAGCGCCGGCCTACGAGCTGATCGAAGCGCTGCGCCTGGCTGGGGTGCAGACGCTTATCGAGGGTTTGCGCGAAGTCGAAGCTGAAGCCGCTCTGATTCGCCGCCGAGAAAGCGAAAGTGTTACCGAGCAGTCGCAGGAATCGCCGCTGGCAGTTCTCTACGAAGTGTTTGCCGGAGCTGACATGGTGGAACTTCATGCGGCCATCGATCACGCGAAAACTTTTTGGCCGGGAATACCAGTGATTGCGTGTCGGCGGCATTCAATCGGCTTTCATGGTTTCAATGCGCGTGGGATCGATGGCGCCACGCTCAAGCGGCTGGGCTTTCGCGCGATTGCGGATAAAGCCGCGCAGTTGCCGGCAATTTTGCATGAAATCGAAGGGCACGGCGCGACTGGTGAACTAAAGCTTCCAGAAACGGTCAAGCCAGTGACCGATCCGGGCGCCTCGCTGCCTGCCAAAATGAAAGCGGCAAGCTTGCGCGCCGCATTTGCTTTAGTTTCGTCGCTGCATTTCATTGGCGATCAAAACGACGCGGCGCAGGTTGCGGTTGCCGGACTGACTGAGCTTGCGAGAGCCGATCGTTGGACCATCTACCTGCTCGCCGATGAAAAGGGTCCCGAGGCGGCTACGTTGGAAGCGATCGCTTCACTTGTGTCCGCGGACAAAGTATTACCCGAACTGCACGACGACTGGCGGCAGGTGTTGCTCGCGGGAGAAGCAATCGCCTCGGTCCATGAATCCAAAGCAGCCAGACTCGCCGGCGCGGGCATGGGCACGATTAGAAAAAAGGAGCACGGGGAATTCGTGGTCGCTATTCCGCTCATTTGCGGCGAACGCATTCTCGGTGTGCTCGAAGGCAGGCGCAAGCTTGGCTCGTTTAAGAAATCCGAGCGCGCTTTGCTTGATGCGCTTTCGCTGCCGATTGCATCAGCACTGGCAAATGCGGTGCGCATTGGCGAGGCCGAGCGGCTTTCGCAAACCGACGATCTGACCAAACTTCATAATGCGCGTTACCTGCGCCAGTTTCTTTTGAACGAGATTCGCCGCGCCCGGCGTTATGGCACGAGTGTTTGCGCTTTGTTTTTGGACCTCGACGACTTTAAACGCGTTAACGATGCGCATGGACATCTCGCCGGTTCGCACGTGTTGATGGAGATGGCGGGCGTGATCCTTTCGTCGATCCGCGACACGGACGCGGTCGCTCGTTATGGCGGCGATGAGTTTGTAATCGTGCTCCCGGATACGGGAATCGAACTCGCCGGCACCGTGGCCGAACGCATACGCGAAAGGATTGCGAAACATTTTTTCAATGCCGGCCGCAACTTAAAACTGTCATTGACAGCCAGCTTTGGTGTCGCTGCTTTTCCCGAGCATGCCTCTTCGCCGCAACAGTTGATCTCGTGCGCCGATACCGCCATGTACGAAGCCAAGGCCGCAAACAAAAACTGCGTGCGCTTTTCGCCGCTGCTGCGCAGCAAGGAAGAAAAGTTGCTGACCGAGAGCGGAGTGTCGGTAGCTATTCTCGACGCAGACGAAGGAAAGGCATTTTCGTGATAGCGCAAAGATCGAAGTTCAGGTATCTTTGGTCGTTCGGAGTTGGTTTAAGGTTTCCGAGGTAAGTTGTAAGTGGTAAATGGTGTTTGGGCTCCCCCGAGTTTCGGCCCAATCCCCATCGCCGTCAGGTCAGTTGTTAATTGCCGCTCACGACTTTCGCGTTGCCACCCCGCCGATGTTTTCTCGTTTTCATTAAACTGGAAGTGAACAATTAAATGGGTTTCAAATCGATTTTTAGTCTGTTTTCCAGCGATCTGGCGATTGATCTGGGAACAGCCAACACCCTCGTTTATGCCAAAGGTCGCGGCATCGTTGTTTCCGAACCCTCGATTGTGGCGATCAATAAGGTCACCAATCAGGTAGAGGCTGTCGGTCGCGACGCGAAGGACATGCTCGGCCGCACGCCCGGGAACATTGTGGCCATTCGGCCGATGAAGGACGGCGTCATCGCGAACTTTGAAGTAACGGAAAAGATGCTGCAGCACTTCATCCGCAAAGCTCATAACGGCAAAACCTGGGTCAGTCCCCGCGTCGTCATCGGCATACCGTCAGAAATCACGCAGGTTGAGCGGCGCGCGGTGGAAGATTCAGCGTATCGCGCCAAGGCTTCAGAAGTTTACCTGGTAGAAGAGGCAATGGCAGCGGCAATCGGCGCCGGACTGCCGATCACCGAGCCGCACGGCAACATGGTCGTCGACATCGGCGGCGGCACGACCGACATCGCGGTCATCAGTTTGAGCGGTATCGTTTACTCGCGCGCGGTGCGCGTGGCCGGTAATGAGATGGACGAAGCGATCATCTCGTACATCAAACGAAAATATAATCTGCTGATCGGCGAGCGAACCGCGGAAGCGATCAAGATCGAACTCGGTTCGGCTTACCCGCTTGATGAGCCGCTGTCGTATGAAGTGCGGGGCCGTAATCTAATTGAAGGAATACCAAAGACAATCACGATGACGGATGAAGAAGTGCGCGAAGCACTGGCTGATTCAGTCTCGACGATCATCAACGCCGTGCGCGTAGCGCTGGAGCGCACGCCGCCCGAACTTTCCGCAGACATCGTGGAACGCGGCATTGTGCTGACCGGCGGCGGCGCGTTGTTGAAAAACCTCGACAAGCGTCTTTCGATTGAAACTGGTTTGCCGGTGTCGCTGGCTGACGATCCGCTGGCGTCAGTTGTGTTGGGCACGGGCAAAATGCTTTCCGACTTTGACTTGCTCAAACGGGTCAAGTGGGAGAATACGATGACCAGTGGCATGTAAGAAACGGTGAATGGTAAATGGTGAATAGTAAATAGAAAAAGCTGTTCCCCAA
Organism: Blastocatellia bacterium; assembly: GCA_031371765.1. Taxonomy (GTDB): domain Bacteria; phylum Acidobacteriota; class Blastocatellia; order Pyrinomonadales; family Pyrinomonadaceae; genus PSRF01. The sequence goes on along the minus strand of JANMKA010000142.1, from coordinate 34,320 downwards.
ATTCTCGTACCATTTACTATTTACGATTCACGATTTACCCGCCATGGCCGCCACCCGTACCCAAAGAGAAATTCGCCAGAAGGCGCCGCTGTGGCTGGTGATGCTGCTGCTCACCAACCTGGTGATCATGGCGGTTGACGCACGTGATAACAACACCAAGCAGCGGTTGTTTCGAGTATGGATTCAGGCGCTGGCTTCCCCGTTTCAGGGCGTTTCATCACGAGCGAGCGGAGCTGGCAGTGGCTTTATTAGCGAGATCATTAACTTCCGTAGAGCGGCTACTGAAAATGCGCAACTGAAAGAAAAACTTTTTGCTACCGAATTGCAATTGCAGAATGCGCGGCAAGCGGCGGAAGAAAACGACCGACTCAAAGGTCTCCTCAATCTCAAACAAAAAACCGGTTACGATCAGGTTACGGCGCATGTTATCGCGCGCGACTCTTCGGTTTGGTTTAATACCGTTACGCTTGATCGCGGCACTTCTTCGGGTGTAGCGCTGAACATGCCAGTCATCACCGCCGGCGGAATCGTAGGACGTGTTATTGCGGTTAGTCCTGTGACGGCACAAGTGATGATGGTAACTGATGAGAAAGCCGCGGCCGGCGCGATCGTCGGCCAACTTGGTGGCTCGGGAGCTCTGGGCTCCGTACGCGGCAGCGGCGAGAGCGGGCTGATAGAAATGCGCTACGTTTCCGGATTACAAAAAGTGGACGTGGGCGACCAGATATTGACGACCGGCCAGGATGGAATCTATCCGCCCGGACTTAACGTCGGCGAAGTTGTCGAAGTGAAGCATGGCACTGCCACGCAGCCGCACCAGATTTTCATCAGGCCCGGCGCTAACCTGGACCAATTAAAAGAAGTAGCAGTTTTGCTTTATCAAGCACCACAGCGGCCTGCACCCGACCAGACCCTGCCCAACGTAGAGAAGACTAAAAAGCAGTGAATGATTGCCAATTGCCGATTGCCGATTCTGAAATGGCGATTGCTGAGTTTCCAGTGGAGCGAAGATTGGAATACTCCAAATCGGCAATCGGCAATTGGAAATCGGCAATCTAAATCCGTCCATGCCCCAACTTAAGATCGCGGCTGTTCTCGCGCTAGCAATAATCCTACAATTGTCGTTGCGGGCGGTTTGGCCGCCACTTTCATATATTGACTTTCCGCTGGTAGTGGTTGTTTATATCGCTTTGCAGCGTCACGCCTGGCAGGCGCTTTTCGTCGGCACGATTGCCGGCCTGGCAGTTGACGCAGCCGGCGGCGGACTGATGGGCGCTGGTGGCTTTTCAAAAACCTTGACCGCTTACGTGATTTATTTTGCGGCGACCAGAGTCAATCTTGAAAACACTCTGCTGCGCATTCCAGTACTGGCCGCGGCGACCGTGCTCGACTCGGCAATTTATGTTTTTTGGCACCGCTCGTTGGGATACGCGCCGAGCGCTCCTTTTGTCCAGACAATGTCTTATCGACTGATTGCGACTACAGTGGTCGGAACACTCACGCTTTACATGTTGGACTCGCTGTTCACCGCAGGTGGACGCCAACAACGCCGCGCCTTCGCCTCGCGTCGCAAAGGCGCGCGCCGCGTAACTGGCTCAATGGGTAGAAGATGAAATGAAATTCGAAGACTCTTCACAAAACCTGCGCGGCCGGATTTGGTTAGTTCAGATCTTCGTCGTGCTGGTGCTGACGTTGCTCGGTGTCAGACTCTACTACCTGCAACTGGTGCGCGGTCAGTATTACGCTGAGATTGCGCAGAACCAAAGGATCAGGCTGCTTCCCATAACTGCGCCGCGCGGAGTCATCTTCGACCGCGACGGCCATCCGCTGGTCGATTCTCGGATTATCTATAGCGTCATTCTTTCCCGCGAAGATCTGCGTGGCCGCGATCCGCTGTCGCTGGTGGCGCCGCTTTCCGATGCGCTCGCGGTTGATGGCGATATTCTGCGCGACCGGTTTGTGCAGATCGCATCCCAGCCGGCCTTTGAATCAATTTTGGTGAAACAAGATGCGAGCCCGGGCGACATCGCCTGGGTTGAGGCGCATGAGCTCGAGTTTCCCGAACTGCGTGTTGAGCAACAACCGCAGCGTCGTTATCCGCCGAACGGATTGTTGGCCCACGTGCTTGGCTATGTTGGTGAAATTAGTCCTGAGCAGTTGAAGCAGAATAGTTTCAAGGACAAGGGACTGAAACCGGGCGACGTCATGGGCCAAAGTGGTTTGGAGCAAACTTATGACGACTATCTGCGCGGCAAAGACGGTTACCGAAAAGTGATCGTAGATAGCCGCGGGCGCATCCAGGATGAAATTGAAACGATCGCGCCGCAGCCGGGACAGGATTTAGTTACCACGATCGATTTGGATTTACAGGAAGTTGCGGAAGAACAACTGCGAACCTCGGCGACCAAACGCGGTGTGATCGTTGTCATGAATCCTAATAACGGCGAAGTGCTGGCGCTGGCGTCCGCGCCCACGTTCGATCCGAATCTATTTTCGGAACGCCTCGGCACCCGAGAGGGTCGCGCGGAATATGCCGCGTTGCTGAATGACCCGGACAAACCGCTGATCAATCGCGCTGTGCAAAGCCGTTATCCCCCGGGCTCAACCTGGAAGGTGCCCATGGCCATCGCCGGATTGCAGCAAGGGGAGATTACCCTGGACCACTCAAACCTGGTTTGCGGCGGTGGTATTCAAGTGGGCAATAAATTCACGCGCTGTATGGGCAATCATGGAACACCTGATCTGAGGACCGCCATCACCAAATCCTGCGACGGTTATTTCTATCGGCTGGGTTTGAAGATGGGCATCGACGGCATCATGGCGATGGTTGACGAGTTTGATTTGGGAAGACGCACCGGGATTGATATTCCCAACGAAGTTCTTAGCCTGACGCCTTCACCCGAACTCAAGCAAAAGAGCCAACCGCAGAATCCTGAATGGAAAGACATTGATACTGTCTACGCTTCGTTCGGTCAGGTCTATGACATCATCACTCCGATTGCATTGCTGCGAACAATTGCTGGCATCTCGGTAGGCGGCAGTCTTTATGTGCCTCATTTTTTGAAAGAATTAAGGCCGGTGAATGCCACTGGACCATTCGAACTTCGCGCCGGCAGATCGTTCCAGCCGCTTGATGGCGCGCGGCCAAACCCGAAACAGGTTTCGATTCCAGAAGATTTCCATCATCTGGTGGTCGAGGGAATGTGGGGCGTCGTCAATAACGGCGGCACGGCAGCATCAATTCGCATGGCCGGCTTTGATATCGCCGGCAAAACGGGCACGGCGCAGGTTGTCGGACTGGGCAAAGACACGGGAAAGAATAAGGACCACTCGTGGTTTGTTTCTTACGCTCCGGCTTACAAACCTGAAATTGCGATGGTTGCGTTAATTGAAAACTCGGGCTTCGGCGGCCAGCACGCGGCGCCTGCAGTTCGTCGCGTCTACGATGTTTACTATCGCAAGACGCGCAATGAAGAACCGCCGGGAGCGCTGCCCGTGGCAAAGACACCTAAACCCGAAGACAAGACTGATCCAAAGAAACCGCCGACTGAGATCGCGCGAAACCAATGAAAACTAGTTTCGAGTTTCGAGTTTCGAGTTTCGAGTTCCGCGGTTTTCAAACTGACTTCTGACCTTTGACTTCTGTTTTCTGTTTCCTGTTTTCTGTTCCCTGACGCAATGGTTGCAATGATCCAAAAACGAGGCCTACGCGATTTCGATTGGCTGCTGGCCGTTCTGGCGATCGGCATCGTCTGCTTTGGCACCATTCAGATTCGTTACGCGCAACCGACTGAAAACTTTTGGGTCAAACAACTAATCGGTCTTGGCATCGCGATCATCGCCATGCTGGCAGTCGCTTTTAACGACTATCGCAAACTGCTGAACATCGCTCCCGCCTTCTACGTCTTTGGGTTGCTCCTGCTGGTGATTGTTCTCGTTCCCGGCATCGGTCTAAAAATTAACGGTCAGCGCGCCTGGATCCGCGTTCCCGGAATCGGGCAATTCCAGCCTTCCGAATTCGTAAAAGTCACAACCGCAATGATGCTGGCGCGCTATTTTGGCAAACATCGCAGCAGTGCCTTGACGCTTAAGGAGCTGGCGATGGGCGGGTTGATCCTCGGTTTGCCTATCGCGTTGATTCTGCTCGAGCACGACGTGGGCCAGGTAATTACTTATCTGCCAATACTGGTCGTAGTCCTCTTTTTGTCGGCAATTAAGATGCGTTTTGTCGTTGCTGCAATCCTGCTAGGCGTGGTGCTGCTGCCGTTTGCTTACTGGGTAGGAGTGAAGACTCACCTCGTTAAGAACTATCAACAGGAACGCATCAACGTCATCCTGGATCCCGAGAAAGCCGACCGCCGCGGTTTCGGTTACAACACCTGGCAGTCGATCCTGACGGTGGGCGAAGGCGGATTGCTTGGCGCTGGTAACTCGTCGGCATATTCCCAGAGCAGTCTGAAGTTCCTGCCTGAACCGCACACCGATTTCATTTTTGCGGTCCTGGCCGGCAGTACCGGGTTCATCGGCTGCATCATAGTTTTGCTGGCGTACCTTTTGTTACTTTCGCGTTTAATCGCGGGTGCCAAACGCGCGCCCGATCGCATGGGCATGCTGGTCGTCATGGCGACGGTGGGCGGACTGACTTGCCAAATCTTCATCAACGTCGGCATGGCATTGGGGATTCTGCCGGTAATTGGCGTACCCTTGCCGCTGATGAGCGCCGGACTGGCTTCGCTGATCGCGACGTTTATTGCCATCGGCTTTGCCATCAGCGTGCAGTTGCGCAGGTTCGTCAACTAGGCGCCAGTAATGGATCGTTTCGCGTTTACCGCATCTTCGGTTTATACTCGCCCTAGCTCGCCTCTGCGGACTTTTCGTTTCAGCACTAAGAAACTTGGAAAACAAGCAAGCAGCACTTAGAGACTCCATGACGAGTACTGTGCTCCCGGCAAGCGAGTTACGAATTTTATCGTCGTCCGAATGCGTGACGATGTACCAATAAACTTTAGGTAAAGCCGTATTGGCGAGTGCCGCCAAGCAAGCGCGTTAAGCCAGCCGAGTCCTTTGACAACAATACGAGGTTGAGGTGCTCAACTCTGTTAGAGAATGAAGCGCCAGCTCTTAGACCCGATTTTTGCAGGTTTTGCTGGGTCCCGGTATTTCCGGATGCGCGCGGCTAGTTAGGTTTCTTTTGAATAGTTCCATGGCCCGGCGCCTGCGAATCCAGTTGGATTCCGATCAAGCGGCGCCCCAGCAACAATCCATTCTCTTTCGGCCCGCGGGCAAGCTGTTTCTTCCCTTGCCTGACGCCGGGTCAAAAACACAATCCAATCCAATCCACAGCGCGACGCTCCGGCGTTTCGTTATCCAATGTTCGGCGTGCCTCGCTCCGTTGCTTGAAGCGCGCGCCGGCCACACCACAATTTTTCATAGCGCTCATGAACCAAAGAGACTCCCTAGTCGTCGCACAGCCAGAGGTGCTTTCACTTCTCGTGCGCCGCGGTTTCAAGTTGGGTCCGCGCTTCAGGAGATCACGAGTACAAAATGGCAAAAGAATTAATAGTCAGCGTCAACGGACGCGAAAAGAAAATAGCGATCATTGAAAACGAGAAAGTCACCGAGTTTTACATTGAGCGCGGCGAAGGCAATCAGGGCATCGTTGGCAACATTTACAAAGGGCGAGTGATGCGCGTGCTGCCCGGCATGCAGTCGGCATTTGTCGACATCGGACTCGAGCGCGATGCGTTTCTCTATGTGTCAGACTTCTTCGATGAAGAAGAAGAATTCGAGCGTATCGTCATGGACAAGTCGAAGAAGGGCGAGGCCGATGACGCGCAACGCATTGCCGCCGAGCAAATCGCTCTGGGACGAGTCGAGCGCGAGCAGCAAATGGAGGCCACGCAGGAACGCGTCGAACCCCTGCAGGAGAGGGAAGCTTTGGCTTCGCCGGTCGAAGCTGAATCAGCCGAAGAAGCTGAGGAAAACAAGCGTCGCGGACGAAGAGGCCGGCGACGGGGCCGCGGCAAGGACGATTTCGACGCCCCGGCGGGAACCGCTGCCGAACCCGAGAGAAAACGAATCACGCCTGAAGAAATCGGCACTCCTTTCGTTGCCGCTGACCCTTCGGTTCATCGCATCATTGATGACGAAGAGACGGCCGCCATCAACGGCGAGATGTTCAAGGACGCGCGCCTGCAAGAACGGCTGTTTGATCAAATTCATGCCGGTGAATTTAATTTGGAAGACGACTTTCGCACGGCGGAAGTTGGTTCAGTTATGTCGTCTGCGGAACTTCGCGGTGGATCGTTCCAGCGCGTAGCTGATGACGAAGAGGACGCAATCGCTTCCAGGACCTCATCGCGAACACGCGAGACTGTGGCCGCGCACATCGAAGGCTTCGTAGATGACATTGCCGACACCCCGTTGCAGGCCGGTGGCTTTCACCGCGTAAGCGACGACGAAGAGGCGGCAGCCGCAAACGAATCATCGCTGAGCGGCGCGGGAGCTGATGAAGTAGAGGAAACTGAAAGCGCGAAAGGCCGAACCGTCGCGAAGCGATCCCGGTTGGGCAAGCTTATCAACAGCGTCGCCGGCAAGAAAAAACCTGCCACCAGGCGTTCCACAAAAAAGCCGGCGCGCGAAGTGGCTGCGGAAGCGAATGACAACGGCGAGGCGTCCGAAAGTGCAAGTACCGAAACTTATGAGGATGCCGAGGCTAGCTTGACTGACAGCAGTTCGCGCGCCGAGTTTGCAACTCGCAGAGGCGGGCGGCGGCGGCGGCGGCCAACCAAAGGCGGCGCCGCGGAGTCAACGACTGAAGGCGCACCAGCCGATGACGTCCCGGAAGTTGAACCTGAGGCTGCTCCCGAATCCCCGGTAGAAGAACCCGTAGCAGTTGCTGCCAGCCCAGCCGCCGAGCCAGCCGCTGGATCAGCCGCCAAGCCGGCGCCAGCGCGCGATCGCGCTCGCGGCGGTCGCAGTCAACAGCGTGGTGGCTTCTCGCGGCGCGATCGACATCAACCAACAATCACCGACCTGCTGAAGGAAGGTCAGGAGATACTGGTCCAGATTGCGAAAGAACCGATAGCCAAAAAAGGCGCGCGCATAACATCGCATATTGCCTTGCCCGGCCGGTTTCTGGTTTACATGCCGACCGTGGAACACGTCGGCGTTTCGCGAAAAATTGAATCCGACAGTGAACGCCAACGTCTGCGCAAGCTGATCACGCTGATCCGCGGAACTGAAGACATTCCCTCGGGCGGCTTCATTGTTCGTACGGCCGGCGTCGGCATCAGCGAAGCGGACCTGCGCGAAGACGTTCGCTATCTGGTGCGCACCTGGCTCGACATTCGCGCCACGGCTGAGAAAACGAAACCGGCGACGATGGTCCATAAAGACCTGGACCTGGTGCAGCGCATTCTGCGCGATCAACTTTCGGAGGATTTCGCCGCGATTCGCGTCGATTCGGAAGAGGAATACCAGGGCATCGTCGAATTCATAAATCGCATTCAACCGCGCCTGGTCAAACGAGTAAAGCTGTACACGCGCGACCGTCCGATTCTTGAAGCGTATGGTGTTCAAGTTGAGATCGACAAAGCAATTAAGCCACGCGTTTGGTTAAAGTCCGGCGGCTACCTGGTTATCAACCAGACGGAAGCATTGGTCGCAATCGACGTCAACACCGGCAAGTTTGTCGGGCGCGGCAGCGGACGTCTGGAAGACACAATCACGCGCACCAATCTCGAGGCAGTGGAAGAGATTGTGCGACAGATTCGCTTGCGCGACCTGGGCGGCATCATCGTGCTGGATCTGATTGACATGGAAGAGCGTCGCAATCGGCAGAAGGTAATGCAGACTTTGCAGGACGCATTGCGCAACGATAAGTCGCCGACCAAGGTGCTTTCGTTCAATGACTTTGGTCTGGTGATCATGACGCGCAAGCGTGTGAAGCAATCGCTGGAGCGAACTCTTTGCGCGCCGTGCCAGTATTGCCAGGGCGCCGGCCTGATCAAATCGCCGCAGACTGTCTGTTACGAACTGCTTGAAGAAGCACGCACGCTCGGCAAAGCAATGAATGGCGACAAAGCGAACAAGCAGGCAACGCTGCGTATTCATCCCGAAGTCGCGAAAGCGCTGCGTAGTTCTGAACGCGATGTGCTGAACGAGATTGAAGAATATCTCGGGCCGGTGGATATCAATAGCGATCCGGCGGTGCATCAGGAACAGTTTGATTTTGCGTTCATCTAAAAGCCAGAAGTCAGAGGTCACCAAAAGCATATTCGACTTATGCCTTAACCGATCTCCGGCCATCTGGTGACTGACTGCGAACACCTGATCCTTATTACCTGACTTCTGCCTTCTGACTTCTGACCTATGTCCAAACTGGGAAACGTCTGGAAAACTTTGCTCGCGGGGGGCGCCGGCGTCGCCGCGTTGGCGGCGGTCAACGCCTCCATTCGACGCAATGCCAGCGAACCTGACGACAGCGCGTTGGGCGGCGCGGCGCGGTTTTACATCTGGAAGCACGGCCGCGTTTTTTACAAAACTGCCGGCGAGGAACACGCTGGACCGCCTTTGGTTTTTATTCACGGCGTAGGCGCCGGCGCCTCCAGTTTTATGTGGCGCAAGAACTTCGACGAACTCGCCAAAAACTTTCGTGTTTACGCTTTCGACTTGCTCGGGTTTGGCTTTTCCGACAAACCTGCTGCGGCGGAGTATTCGGCTGATCTTTATGTGGAACTGATTTCTGATTTCCTGCGCGACGTTTCAGGTTTTCCGGCAAACGTCGTCGCCAGTTCGCTCGGCGCAGCCTACGCGATTCGCGTCGCCGATGAACATCCCGAGCTCGTCAAATCGTTGATCCTGAATGCGCCAACCGGCGCGGACACGCTCAATCGCCGGCCGGGCATGGCCGGGGCCGCATTTTATGGATTGCTGCAATCGCCTGTTCTCGGCACTTCGTTCTACAACGTGATGGCGAGTGAACGCAGCATTCGCGACTACGCCCGCAACAACCTTTTCTATGATCATCATCGCGTCACTGACCGGCTGGTCACCAACTTTTACGCGACCAGTCATCAGCCGGGCGCGCAGCACGCGATCGCGGCGTTTCTTTCGGGCTATCTGAACACCGAAACGCGCGCGCCTTTTGCCCGCCTGACGCAACCCGTAATTTTGGTTTGGGGAAAACAGGATGCGACCACGCCGATGGAGAAACGAGTTGGTCTCCAGGAACTAAACGAACACGCGCGTCTTGAGATTTTTGATTATTGCCGGATGCTGCCGGAACAGGAGCACCCCGAGAAGTTTAATGAGTTGGTCCGTGAGGCTTTTCTTGAAACTCCTGAAAGACTCTCTCTCGCCGCAACTGACCGATCCTAACCTTGGTACTGATCCACTTTAATTTGAGGTGACTGAGTGTCGCGAGGTCAGTACCGTCCGCGGTAGCGAATGGATGCAGTGATTGCCGATAGGCAATGTCGGAACCCATCCGCTACCGCGGACGGTACTGACTTCATTGCCACTTCGAAGCTTTCATTCAAACTGCATCACTACCCTGAGTCTGCTTCACTTTACAAACTTCGCGCACTGAAGGTGTCGCCCTGGCGAATGTCGCCGGTTTCCAGTCCCTTGCGGAACCAGCGGATTCTTTGTTCTGAAGTGCCGTGCGTGAACGAGTCGGGCACGACATAACCCTGGCCTTCCTTCTGCAACCGATCGTCGCCCACAGCGCTGGCGGCATTAAGAGCTTCCTCAATATCACCTTGTTCGAGCAATCCTTTTTGTTGCGCATAGTGCGCCCAAACTCCGGCCAGAAAATCTGCCTGCAGTTCAAGCCGAACTGAAAGTTGATTCGCCGCCGCCTCGCTCATGCGGCCGCGAGCGGCGTCGATCTTGTCCATGGTGCCCAGCAACTTTTGCACGTGATGTCCCACCTCGTGCGCGATCACATAAGCCTCGGCAAAGTCTCCGGGCGCGCGAAATCGTGTCTGCAGTTCATTGAAAAATGAAAGGTCGAGGTAAAGCTTTTCGTCGCCTGGACAGTAGAAGGGCCCGACGGCTGCGCCTGCTTCACCGCAACTGGAGCGGACCGCCTCAGTAAACAAAACCAGCGTCGGTTTGCGATAGCTTGCGCCTTGCTGGCGAAGAAGATCGTCCCAAACGTCTTCGGTGCTGGCCAGCACGGTCGCTGAGAATTGTTTGAGTTCCTCTTCTTGAGGATTGAGTGGCCGAGAATTTTGCGTTCCGGCAGATGGTGCCTCGCCTTGAGACTGTTGCAGCAGTTGGCGAGGATCTGCGCCAAGCAACAACGCGATGACCAGCAGCACAATACCACCTAAGCCGCCGCCAATCGCTAATCCGCCGCCGCCCATTCCGCGACGATCTTCAACATTGTCACTTTGTCGCTGCCCTCTCCAAAGCATTACACAAACCCTCCCGAGCGTGATTGTTAAAAAGTGCCGTTCCTGTCGCGCCAGTTGGCAGCTTGAGCCAACCGCGTTCTTTGCGGCGACCTCCGCGTTCTTTTGCAACTACAGAACAAACCGTAACTGCAATTTCGCAGATACGCCGCAAAGTTCGCGTGGGGGAAAACTCAGAACACCAGATTGTAAGCGGGGGAATTACCGAAAACTCGGAACCGACGCTCAGTTCCTTGGGGGTTGTCGGGAGCAGCGTAAGCCGGAACGCCTGCGTTTGCAAACTAAAAATGCTGCAACAGTTCGTCAAAGGAATTGAGCAGGATGTCGGGCTGCTGACTCTCAAGTCTCCAACTCGTTGGGTAATCACTGCGCACGCCGACTGTAAGCAGGTTTGCGCGTTTACCCATTTCGATATCCTCAGGACTGTCGCCGACGTAGGCCGCGTGTTCGCACTTGCAGCCGAGTGAGCGCAACGCCGTCTCTAAACCTTCGGGATGCGGTTTCTTGTTTGTCATCTGTTCATTGCAAACTACTATTGCGAAAACGCCTTCGAGATTCAACCCGCTTATTTCACGAACGACGCGACACTCAGTGCCGCTGCTGACAACGCCAAGCCGGTAGCCTTTCCGCTTCAGCTCATTGATTGTTTCCCGCGCGCCGGCGACGGGCTGGGCGATTTGTTCGCCGTAGTGATGCACCCAAAGATCGTCGGCCTGTTGCCACAGCTCTTTCGGCAAACCAAGCGCTTCGTAAACGGAATACCAGTTCGGCGAATAAACGCGGTTGTAAACTTCATGATCAAAATGATGGCCCAACGCAGCAAACGACTGTTCGAAAGCTGTCAAACCAGATTGTGCGGAATCGACGACGGTGCCGTCCCAATCGAAGAGCAAAGTGTCGATTACGGCCGTTTGCGGGTTCATCAAGAAAACGTTTAGCTAGAGAAAACCGTTCAGTCCGCGATGGCGACGGTTAGTTGATCGAGCGGCAGCGACTCAGAAAAATCATCCACTGGTAATGAATCCCGGTTAACCGGCCCGTAAAGAATGTCTCGCTGTTGCGGAGTGAAGCCGGCTTCGCGGATCAGGTAACGCAACATTTTTTCATCAGCGCGATTGTGAGCGCCTGCGGCTGACACGACGTTCTCTTCGATCATTATCGAGCCCATGTCGTTCGCGCCAAAGCGTAACGCCACTTGCCCGAGCTTTAATCCCTGCGTTAACCACGACGATTGGAAGTTTTCAATGTTGTCGAGGAACAGGCGCGAGACTGCCAGCATCTTGAGATAGTCAACGCCGGTTGGTTCATCTTTGATGCGGCGGCCCAACGCGGTGTTCTCGCGCTGAAAAGTCCAGGAGATGAACGCAGTAAAGCCGCCGGTCTCATCCTGCAAGTCGCGGATGCGTTGCAAATGTCGCACGCGATGCTCAATCGTGTCGCCAATGCCAAACATCATGGTCGCAGTCGATCGCAAGCCCACGCGATGCACTGCCCTCATCACATTCAGCCACTCGTCCGTCGAGCATTTTGTCGAGACGCGATCGCGCACTTCGTCATCGAGTATCTCGCCGCCGCCGCCGGGTAAGCTGTAAAGGCCCGCCTCTTTCAACCGCTGCATGATCGTTTCGTAGTCCAGCCCGGAGATTAGATGAATGTTGTGTATCTCAGGCGGTGAAAAGCAATGGAGCTGAAAGGTCGGATACTTCGCGTGCAGGGTGCGCAGCAGGTCCTCATACCACTCGATGCCGAAATCAGGATGGAGACCGCCCTGCATCAGGACGCCGGTGCCGCCCAGCGCGATGGTTTCGTCGATCCTTTCGCAAATCTGTTCGATGGTGCGGACGTAAGTATCGGGCGCGCCCGGCCGGCGATAGAAAGCGCAGAACGTGCAAACTACGTTGCAGACGTTGGTATAGTTGATGTTGCGATCGATGATGTAGGTAACGACATTGTCCGGATGCCGGCGTTGGCGAATTTCATCGGCAGCGGCGCCGATTGCAGCAATGTCGTGCGATTCGAGCAACGCGGTACACTCTTCTGCCGTTAGGCGAATGTTAGCGAGCGCGCGTTGAAGAATGGGTTCAATGTCAGTCATATCCGGTTAATTTCTTAGCTGAATACTATCGTTGCTTTCTACAAATTCAAAGGCTTCAGCCCCGGAATGAGTCCCTGCTTGTGCGCCAGGTCGTAGTACAGCTCGAGACCTTTGCGCAAATCGACGTCCAAAAAGAAAGTAATGTTCTCGGTCAAATATGTGTCCAATTCAGTTCGCGAAAGTCCCAGGCTCTGTTCGTAAGAGTTGATGATTTCGTTTCGCTGAGCTAAACCTTCCCGCGCCGCCTGCACGAAGTCGATCGAAGCGGTTGCAGCAGTTTTGCGCGCCATCCATAGCGCGAAGACAAAACCCAGTCCAGTGTAGTCGTGCCACAGCGCCGCCAGGTCCCAAACGCGAAAGCCATCGCGCGCAAATGTCATCGCCGGATCGCCGATTATTAAAGCCGCATCGTTATCGTGAAGCATCTGTTTGAGATCCGGGGAACGCGTGGTCCATTCCGGCTCGAAGCCCAGAAACTCTTTAAAAATTATTCTTACGAGTGCCGCTGAAGTTCGCGAGGAATCATCAAGTGCAACTGTTCGCACCTTCTTCAAATTATTAAGCCGCGAAACGAGCACGACACTGCGCACTTGCCGCCGCGAACCGACGCATACGCCGGGTACCAGGGTTGCGTCCTGGATTCGCTGATATTCAATGGCGGGCACCAGCGCAAAATCCACTTCGTCCCAGGCCAATAACTCGGCACATGCGGACGGTAACGCTTCAACAAGCGTCACGTCGTTTTTGCCCGCACCGTGCTTGAAACTCCAGATCAACGGTGCTGTATTCAGATAGTTCGACGCCGCGACTCGCGGCTTAGTTTTGGAATTCACTCTTGCTATTGGCAGGATTCAGTTTTGCTTCGACGATGCTAACGAAAGCTTCACCGGTATCGCAAGTGTGCACATTTTCGGGTCGTGAATTGCCAATAAGATCCACCACCGAGACACGGAGCACCCGGAGACGCACAGAGAAGTCTCCAAATGAGGGCACCAGCCATTTCGTAGTGATTGACACTGTTGAAAGACGCCAATTACTATCGGCGCGCGTCCCAACTCGTAAGCAGCGCGATCTAATTAAATGACGATCTACGATATAAGCCTTCCCCTTTCGCCATGCACTCCGACTTATCCTGGCGATCCCACCATCAAGATCAAATCGTGGTTGGAATTGGAACGTGGCGATCCGGCGAATGTGTCCCTGCTTCACTTTGGCGCACACTCCGGTACACATGTCGATGCGCCTGCGCATTTCATCGCCGGCGGTTCAAAGGTTGACGCTCTGCCGCTTGACAGTCTGATGGGCGAAGTGACGGTGGTTGAAGTACCGGCAGATGTGATGTCGATCGACGCGGGTTTTATTAACTCGAATTGCAAGCAAACAACTGAAAGAGTGCTTTTCAAAACGCGCAATTCCAGTTTTTGGGACAATCCTGAAGCGGGCTTTCGCACCGACTATACCTATCTGGAAGCGGCAGCCGCGCGGCGTTTGACTGAACTGGGAATTCGGCTGGTTGGCATTGACTACTTGTCGATCGAACAATACCAGTCCGAAGGCTTTGAAACGCACCTGACGCTGCTATCAAGCGGCGTAGTAATTTTGGAAGGAGTCGATCTGCGGAATGTTTCCGGCGGGCGTTATGAATTGTTTTGTCTGCCGCTTAGAATTGCCAGTGGCAGTGGCGATGGGGCTCCCGCGCGCGCGGTCTTGCGAACGTTGGGTTAGTGACGATGGCAGCTCTCAAATCAAAACGCACACGCGTGCCGGACAAGGACTATCGAGAACGCGTCTATCGCATTGTTTGTTCGATTCCGCGCGGCCGAGTCATGACCTACGGCCAGCTTGCGGAGATTCTTGGCGACGGCTACACCCCTCGCACGGTTGGTTTTGTAATGCATGGCTCGGACGGCAAAACCCCCTGGCATCGAGTCGTCAATGCCCAGGGCGGCTGCTCAACTGGAAGAATTGCGTTGCCTTCTGATAAACAACAACGAATGCTGGCGGCAGAAGGTGTAGAATTCAACGAACGCGGCCGCTGTGATTTGCAGCGGTATTTGTGGATTCCGCGCGAGCGAAAAACGAGAAGCAAATTGTCACTAAAGAAATAGTCCCGCTGTCTTGAGCTTCGCGGCCCTTTGACGATTCAACTAAAGGAATGGAACATGAATAGTGATCCTCTTGACAAACGAGCGCCCTACAATATTAGTCCGCCTCGTTATTCCGTTGCGCATCAGATGGTGACCACCGCTTTCGAGCTGCCGAACTTTCGCATCACCCAAAACCTGGGCATCGTGCGCGGCATCGTGGTTCGCTCGCGGAATATTTTTGCCACTATCGGCGCTGGGTTTCAGATGGTCGTGGGCGGAAACATCACCGTTTGGACAACGCTGTGCGAACAAACTCGATCCGATGCGTTTGAGATCATGATCCAGCACGCAACCGAAATCGGCGCTAACGCGATCATCGGCGCGCGCTATGACGCAACCGAGGTGACCTCGGGCGTCACCGAAGTTCTTGCCTACGGCACTGCCGTGATTGTTGAGCCGACAACCGAAGCGGGCTATCGATCATGACTGAAGGCAGTGTGCCGGCCGAGCGGCTAAAGCGAATCGAGCGCGCAATTGAAGCGGTTCCCTATGCTCAACTGCTCGGCATTCAATTGGGAAAAGTGACTCCGGGCGAGGCGACTCTCACTCTTGCAATCCGCCCGGAACTTAGTCAGAACCATGGCGTGGTCCATGGTGGCGCGATTGCTTCACTGATCGATACGGCCACTGCCTTTGCCATTCTCACTCTGCTAAAACCCGAGGAACGAGTCACAACCGTAGATCTAAGTATTAGCTATCTCAGACCGGGCTTCGAAGGACAAATGAGAGCGACTGCTCGCGTGCTGCGGCAAGGTCGTCGACTGCTCGCTACTTCTGCCGAAGTGACCGATGAAACGGGAACCCTCCTCGCGACGGCACTTAGCACTTACATCAAGCTTTAGAGAAAACGGGGAAAACCTGCGATTTTTGCAAGGAATTTCGCTGGACAGACAGTGTTCATCTATGTAAAATGTTTTTGGCCTTCCGTTGAGCCGCTCCCCAAACGGTGTTCGCCCTCGCAAGCTGCCATAGCCCATAGCCCTTCGGTGATTGCTCACCTATGTACTCCCTGTACCACTCCCTCCTGGCCCAACATTCCCGACAATTGACTCCTGTCTCTTGTGCGGGTTCTACCATTGCGCAACTTCAGCGTTACTTTGAAGACGTAGTGCTCGAAAACAACTTAGCCGCACTCGTCGTCGAAAGCTTGCCGGCCGCTGCGGTGCGTCCGCCGCGCGATGTCACGCGCATTAAGGAACTCGATCAGGCCGCAAAGAACCTCTTCTTATGGGTTAGCCCTCAAGATGCTCTTTCGAGTTTGGTCCTAAGCCGCGGAAAAGAGAACACAAAATCAGTTGTCTTTGAACGCACGGATCTCGATAAAACTTACGAACGTTTTGTAGTCATTGCCGACGCTCGCTTCTCTGCTCTGCTGGCTTCGGTCAAGAATGAAGACAACGACGACACCTCGCGTGATTTAGTCATCTGGACCTTTGAGCCCGACGTGGTTTATTCCGCGCTGGAATACTTGATGGCCCGTGTGACAGCCGAACATTCCTTCTACTCAAATGCGTTCTCAAAAGCTGTCCGCACCTCGATGCCAAAGGCGACTTCGCTGCAACTCACCTTGGGTGTGACCACTAAACTAGCTCGACTGTTACAAGAACAAGCGGAACGCGAGATTGCCGTCAACCGCCTCGCGACCGCGATTAGAAATTCGCTTGAGCTGGACAGTGTCTTACAAACTGCCGCCGATGAAGTTGGCCGCGCCTTGAGCGTGCATTCCTGTGCAGTTCGCGTAGAAGGCGCGCTGGTGGGACGACAGATGACCACGAGTTATTTTCGCCGCGACCTTGGCGATGATGCGGCGCGCGCGCTGCTGCTGACCGATGTAGATTCCATCAGCGAGCGGCTCTCGGCATCGCCCCAGGCCTACGTGGTCGATGGCGATAGTTCCCAGGACGGACCGGTGCTGGCCGATGCGGTTGTGCCTCTTATTTATCAGGGAAGTTTTGTTGGACTCTTGCTTGTACGTTCCGACGACGTGTCTCGCATCTGGGCAGAAAATGAATTACTACTGCTGCACACTGTCGCCGATCAGCTTGCGGTTGCTGTGAATCAGGCGCACTTGTTTGCGCAGATGCAGCAACAGGCGCTGACCGACGGCTTGACTGGTTGTTACAACCGGCGCTCGTTCGAGTTACAGCTCGAGCGCGACTTGCACCTTGCGACTCGAATGCGCCAGCCTCTGTCGTTGATCATGCTCGACCTCGATCACTTCAAGTACATCAACGATCAAGCCGGACATGAAGCGGGCGACGAAGCTCTTTGCATGTTGGCGGATAACTTGCGCGCTGAGTTGCGCGCTGTCGACACTGCCGCCCGTTTCGGCGGGGATGAGTTTGTAATAATTCTGCCCCAGGCAAATGCCGAGGGCGCGATGCTGGTCGCCGAACGCTTGCGCCTGCGCATTGAACAGATGGAAGTCCCGGGCTTTGGACGGGCGACAGCTTCTTTTGGCGTTGCCAGCTTTCCCTCGCATGCTTCATCCCGCGACACCCTGGTGGTGGCTGCGGACCGCGCGCTTTACAACTCCAAGCGCGCAGGCCGCAATCGCGTCAGTTTGCCTGAGAAAGAAACGCCTGAAACCTTCGCTCCCGTCGAACGCGCCGGGGTGGACTTTGACTCGACCGACGCACTGCAGCGCCTTTGATAGTTCATAACGCTCCTCCTGATTTCCTCTAAATCCAAGCTTCCCTTCTGGTGTCCAGCCGCAAAATCGCGCATCATAACCTTTCGCTTTTATAGCCAGGGTTTATTGATTCGCGAATTTTTTTTTGCGCATGGACGATCTACGAAAATTCGGTCGCTATTTTCTTCCTTATAAACTTTCCCTGACCATCGGGATTGTCTGCATTCTCGCGAGCGTCATCTTTAACCTTTACATTCCGTTGATTGTTGGCCAGGCCGTCGATGCCAACTGGGCGCAAATTTCCTGGTCGCGGCTGACTGTCTCGGCAGCCAAGGTATTGGGCTTCAGCATACTCAGCGGCACTTTTCTCTTTCTGCAACGACGCATCCTGATCGGCATGTCCCGCAAAGTTGAATACGACGTGCGTCGAGATTTCTATGCACACCTCGTCGATCAACCACAATCATTTTTTCAGGAGCATCGCATCGGTGATCTGATGGCCCGGGCCACGAACGATCTGGCCGCAGTCAGGCAATTGGCCGGACCAATGATCATGTATACGCTGCAGACCGTGTTCGTCGTGGTCATCGTGATGCCGTTGATGTTTATGATCAACTCGCACCTCACCTTGCTGTTATTGGTGACGATGCCCCTGGTGTCGTTGACGGTAAAGGTTTTCGGCCAGCAGGTACATATTCGCTTTGAAAAGATTCAGGAGTTCTTTTCGCAAATCACGGCGCGGGCGCAGGAAAACTTTACTGGCGTGCGCGTGGTACGAGCTTACGCGCAAGAGGGCGCGGAGATTGCGGCGTTCAATGAATTGAATCGCCAATACGCAGAAAAGAATCTGAGCCTGGTCAGGATCGACGCCTTGATGCGACCGCTGATGACATTTTTTATCGGCATGGGTTCCGTACTCATCATTTGGGTCGGCGTGCCGGCGGCGATTCGCGGCGAGATCAGTGTGGGCCAGTTCACAGTCTTCAATATGTATTTATTCCGTCTGATCTGGCCGTTGATTGCGCTCGGTTACGTCGTCAACCTTTATCAGCGTGGCACTGCCAGCCTTAAGCGAATGAATTCCATCTTCGCCGTCAAGCCGGCGATAGCCGACTCGCCCAACGCCATCGAGCAAACGCCCGCCAACGGTGAAATTGAGTTTTGCAATCTGACTTTTGCTCATAAGCCAAATAGCGAGCCGGTGCTGCGCGACATCAACCTGCGCATCACGCCCGGACAGACCGTAGCTTTTGTCGGCCGCACCGGCAGCGGAAAATCGACATTGGTGAACTTAATACCGCGACTCGCCGAAGCGCCGGCCGGCTCGGTGCTAATCGACGGTATCTCGGTGCGCGATTTTCGCCTGGCAAAGTTGCGCGCCAGCATCGGTTATGTTCCGCAGGAAACTTTCTTGTTCAGCGAAACGCTAGCCGAAAACATTGCGTTCGGGGTTGAGCATGCCGAACGTCGCCAGATCGAGTGGGCCGCTGACGTTGCCGGTCTAATGGACGACGTGGCCGGTTTTCCCGACGGTTTTGAAACCCTGGTGGGCGAACGTGGGCTGACGCTTTCCGGCGGCCAAAAACAACGCACCGCGATTGCACGCGCGATCCTGCGCGAACCCAAGATTCTAATTCTGGACGACGCGCTGTCTTCCGTCGATACCTACACCGAAGAGCAAATCCTGGGAAAACTTCGCGGCGTGATGCGCGGGCGCACGAGCCTGATCGTCTCGCATCGCATTTCTACCGTGCGCGATGCGGATTTAATTTGCGTGCTCGATGAAGGCCGCATCGTCGAACGCGGCACGCATGATGAACTGTTGGCACGCGGCGGCGAGTATGCAGCATTGCATGAGCGGCAGTTACTTGAAGAGGAGTTGGCGGCGACTTCGTGATGATCTAAGACCCAAGTGAAAACAATGGAAGCTGACTTCAACAAGAGATACCAAACACTGCTGGTATTGTGGTTCGGTTTACTCATGAGCGTAGTGATGTATTTCATCTTCTCCATCGTCGCGCCAGCCATTAACGGCCAGCCAGGCACTCAACCCAACTCAATTTTGGTTATCACCCTGATGGTGCTGGGATTCCTGCTCGTCATGGTTTCATTTCCCGTTAAGAGCAAGCTGCTGCAGCGTTCGATTGAAAAGCAGGATCCCAAACTGGTGCAGCAGAGTCTGGTGGTTGCCTGTGCCATGTGCGAACTCAGCGCGGTGCTCGGATTGATGGAACGATTTCTCATTGGCTATCGCTATTACTATTTTCTGTTTTTGTTTTCTGGCGTGGGTATCGCGTTGCATTTCCCGCGGCGCACTCAATTGCTGAATGCCGGCTTTCGAAATCACGGCCAGTTGAACTAAGAACACATGTCAACGGCAGCAAAACAATTTCACGAAGAAGAAGCCATCGGCAAGACCTATGACTTTCAGGTCGCACGCCGCTTGCTGCGTTACCTGCGTCCCTACATCAAACCATTAAGCCTTGCGCTGTTGCTCACCTTCATGCTGAACCTGTTGGGAATTCTCCAACCCAAGTTCACTCAATACGCGATCGATTGGCACATCCTGCCCCGCAGGTTAGCGGGACTGGAATTACTGGTGGGGCTTTTTGTTGGCGTCCAGTTGCTGCGGCTGGTGTTCTCGTATTTCCAGTCGGTGATGCTGAACACGGTGGGCCAATACGTAATGTTTGATATGCGACGCGAGCTTTACGATAAGCTGCAACATCAGGAGGTGGCCCACTACGATCGCAATCCGGTCGGCCGCATCATGACGCGGCTCACCAGTGACGTCGATTCACTCAACGAATTGTTTACCGCCGGCATCACTGATCTGCTGGGTGACCTGGTCATGATTGTGGCCATCATTAGCGTGATGCTTTGGATGGACGTGCGCCTGACGCTGGTTACTTTATTGACGGTTCCTCTGTTGTGGGCCGCGACGACCTGGTTTCGCAAAGGCGCGCGCAAAGGCTATGACATGGTGCGCACCCGCATCGCCCGCATCAATGCTTTTCTTCAAGAGCACTTCGCCGGTGCGCAGACAGTGCAGATTTTCAATGCGGAAACGAAATCGCTGCATAAGTTTGAAGAGATCAATGCGGACTATCGCAAGGCAAACATCGATACGATTTTTTACTATGCGGTCTTTTTCCCGCTGGTCGACTTCATTGGCGCCGTCGGTATTGCCTTAATTATCTGGTACGGCGGCTATCGCGTGATGAGCAACACGCCGACGCACACGGTGCTGACGTTGGGCGCGTTAGTGGCCTTCATTCAGTATTCAAGTTTCTTGTTTCAGCCAATTCGCGACATTTCAGACAAGTACAACGTGTTGCAGGCCGCTGTTGTCGCCTCGCATCGAATTTTTCGCACGCTTGATTTGCCGATTGCCATCACTTCGCCGGCGCAACCATCAAAGTCAGGACGCGTCACCGGACACATTGAGTTTGAAAATGTCTGGTTCGCCTATAAAGACGACGACTGGGTACTGAAAGATGTTTCCTTCAAAGTCGAGCCCGGTCAATCTATCGCGCTCGTCGGCCACACCGGCTCAGGCAAGACCACCATTACAAATTTGCTGATGCGTTTCTATGATGTGCAGCGCGGCAGAATTCTGCTCGACGGTGTGGATCTGCGCGAGTGGGACCTGCAATCACTGCGCGAAAATTTTGCCGTTGTGCTGCAGGACATTTTCCTCTTCAGCGGCACTGTTGCCGGCAACATTCGTCTTGGCCGCGCAGACATTTCCGACGAGCGCGTGCGCTGGGCCGCCGGCGAGGTGCGCGCTGAGCCTTTCATCATGCGGCTGAAAGACAATTACGATTCAGAAGTAAAAGAGCGCGGCGCCGGACTTTCCGTGGGCCAGAAGCAGTTGATTTCGTTTGCGCGGGCGCTGGCGTTTGATCCGGCAATACTGATTCTGGACGAAGCAACGAGTTCCATCGACACGGAAACGGAACAGCTAATTCAACAAGCCATCGAGCGCGTGATGCGCACCCGGACTTCAATCGTAGTGGCGCACCGGCTTTCAACCATTCAACGCGCGGAACAAATCATCGTCCTGCACCACGGCGAAATTCGCGAGCGGGGCACGCATCAGGAGTTGTTGGCGCTTCGCGGGCTTTACTGGCGACTCTACAAACTGCAGTATGCCGATGGCTCGCGCACGGGAAATCGCGCGTTGCCGGATGGGGACGAAACAAACATTCGTCCGGCAGGGCAACTGCAGTTTAGTGAGTAGCGTAAAGCAAACTGTTAGTTTGCGTCGGCGCGCTGGCAACCAACTTGAATCCAAACAACCAACGCAAACTAACAGTTTGCTTTACGCAGGAACGTAACCGAGGAAACCCTATGAGTCCGAGATTCGCAACGCCTTTTTGTGCTGTGCTTTTCATTCTTATCGTCGCAACAAGCGCCGTAACCAGCGCGTCCCAAACGCTGCACCCGCGCCTGCGTTTTGCAATTTCGTATCCCTCAACCAGCAACAACACGCCGCTTGACGGTCGCATGTTGCTGCTCGTCTCAAAAGACAATGCCAAAGAGCCGCGCTTTCAAATCACCGAAGACTTGAACACGCAACAGGTTTTTGGTGTCGATGTCGGGGCGCTAAAGCCCAGCCAGGAAGTGGTTGTTGATGCGAACGCGTATGGTTATCCGTTGCGCTCGCTCGCGGATTTGCCGGCAGGCGATTACTGGATTCAGGCGTTGCTGCACCGTTATGAAACTTTCCATCGCGCGGATGGCCACACGGTAAAGTTGCCGATGGACCGCGGCGAAGGCCAACAATGGAACAGCGCGCCGGGCAACCTGTACAGCACGCCGCAAAAAATCACCATCAAAGCTGCCGATCCCCGTACCATCAAACTCAGTCTCGACAAGATCATTCCGGCAATCGATCCGCCTAAAGACACGAAGTACATCAAGCACCTAAAGCTCGAGAGCAAGTTGTTGTCCAAGTTCTGGGGACGGCCGATGTTCCTCGGCGCGAACGTGTTGCTGCCCGAAGGTTTTGATAGTCATCCTGACGCGCACTATCCGCTGGTGATTTTTCACGGTCACTTCCCTGCCGACATTGGCGGCTTTCGCGAAACGCCGCCCGATCCAAATCTGAAACCCGATTACAGCGATCGTTTTCATCTCGCCGGCTACAACAAGATTCAGCAGGAGTACGCTTACAAGTTTTACCAGGCGTGGACGGGGCCTGACTTTCCGCGCTTCATCGTGCTCGAGATTCAGCATGCGAATCCTTACTACGATGATTCGTACGCGGTGAACTCGGCGAACCTTGGTCCCTACGGCGATGCAATCACTTACGAGCTGGTGCCGCTGGTTGAAAAACAGTTTCGCGGCATCGGCAAAGGCTGGGCGCGCTTTATGTATGGTGGGTCAACCGGTGGTTGGGAGGCATTAGCCGCGCAGATTTTTTATCCCGACGAATACAACGGCGCCTGGGGCGCTTGTCCCGACCCGATAGATTTCCACGCCTACACCACCGTCAATATCTATGAACACAAAAATGCGTACGTCTCGGAAGCGCCGTGGAAGACTACGTTGCGTCCCGGCAAGCGAAATTATTTGGGCGAGCTGGCTGCGACTGTCGCCGAGATGAATCAGATGGAGTTGGCGCTCGGGACCAACGGCCGTTCGGGCGGACAGTTTGATATTTGGCAGGCGGTCTACGGGCCAGCCGGCAAAGATGGTTATCCGAAGCCCATCTGGAACAAGGCTACGGGTGAGATTGATCGTGCGGTAGCGGACTACTGGCGGGACCACTACGATCTTAACTACATCATGCGGCGCGATTGGAAAAAGCTGGGGCCAAAGCTTCAAGGCAAACTGCACATCTACGTTGGCGAGGGTGACAATTACTATCTCAATAATGCCGTCTACCTGGCTGAGAACTTTCTGAAGAGCACAAAGGATCCCAATTACGACGGCGAGATTGATTACGAGCCGCGCGCGGAACATTGTTGGAACGGCGATCACACGTTGCCGAACGCAATCTCGCGGCTGCGCTATCACCAGTTTTTTGCGCCGAAGATTGTTGAGCGAATTATGAAGAGCGCGCCGGCGGGTGCGGACTTAACAAGTTGGCGGTACTGAGGACGAAGTTTCGAGTTTCGAGTTCCGGGTTTCGAGTCTCGAGCTGCCGGCTAATTTGAGTCGTTTTCCAGTCTCGCACTGCCTTCCCGTGTGACCGGCAAGCCCTTTGCGGCTTCGCCGCCTCCCGTGCGGAAAGGCTCTAACCTTTCCGTCGCATCTTAAGATTTTCATCTCGCGCCGCGCGCGCACCAATACAACTTAATTCGAGAGGAATCATCATGCCCAAAAACAAACGGAACAATGAGAAGAGTTCCTTAATCGATCTTAGTGACGAAGAGCTGCTGGCCGCTTATCGCAACAGCATCCAAAATACAACATGGACGCCGGCCAACTATCGCAAGGAAATGTTTTGGCGCAGCCAGGAGCGCAACACTAACGCCTACAACCGCTGGACCGCGATCATCGCGCTTGCAACTCTCATCAACACTGTCGCGATCATCTTGCAGCTCTTGAAAAGCCTAAACTGGTTGTAAGTTGCGAGTGAACCCTGAGCCGGGGACCGGGAACCGGAAACCGTTAACCGGGAACCGTAACCGGGAACCGGAAACCGGGAACCGGAAACCGGAAGCAGTGAAGAGAAACCTGCGATCACCTTGCGGTTGCCGGTTCACGCTTCACAGTTTTGCAGTTTCCTGTTTGCTATTTTCTGTTTGCTATTTTCTGTTTGCTGTTTACTTCTTCCTCTTTTCCGGTTCCCGGTTCCCGGTTCTCGGTTCTCGGTTCCCGGTTCCCGGTTCCCGTTTACTGTTTCCTCTTTGCTGTTTGCTCCCTCATCACTCATCACTCATCACTCATCACTTTTCACTTTTCACTTTTCACTTTTCACTTTTCACTTTTCACTCTTTATCCCATACGGTTCACTGATGAATCATATCGTTGCACTCAGTTCCTGGATTGCTTATTAGTCCCTTTATTGACCGGTGGAATGCGAGTTGCCAAAAGCCTCGTGCCGGAGTGTCTGGCGAACAAATCTCCCGTAACGCCATTATCAAAGAGGGGAATATGATGAAAGTAAAGTACAAGGGCCTCGCAACATCGGCGCTCGCCTTCGCCGTACTTGTCGGCGCGAACAGCGTCGCAAACGCGCAGGGTCGCGGCCGGGGTCGTGGTCAGGAGCGCAGCCAGGAAAATCAACAGCAGAATAATCAGGACCAGGATCAGCGTCGAGCCGAACGCGAAGCTCGTCGGAACGCGCAAAATCAGGAACAACAACAGGCTGCACAACAACGCGCTACCGAACAGCAGCAACGTGAAGCGCAACGCGCGGCAGAGCAGCAGCAACGCGAGGCCCAACGTGCCACTCAACAGCAAGCGCAACAAAGCCAGCGCGCCGAGCAGGAACAACGTTCGCAACAGAACCGCCAGCGCGTTCAGCAGAACCAGGGGCGGAATAGCGAGCGTTGGGACCAGAACAAACAACGCGTTGAGCAGATTCATGAACGGAACCAGGACCGTTGGGAACAGAACAAACAACGCGTTCAGCAGAACCAGGATCAACAGCGCGCCGAACAGCAGCGTCGTTTAGAACTGGAACGCCAGCAACAGCAAAATCAGAATAACGATTGGCAGCGTCGTCAGCAGCGCGATAGTCAGAACAGCGATTGGCAGCGACGCCAGCGTGAACAGCAACAGCAGGATGCGTGGCGCCGTCAACAATCAACCGGCGCCTATTCCGATCGCACCAGCAACAATCAGCAGCGCGATTGGCGCCGTTATCAGGAGCAGCGCGTCAGCCAGTATCAGCAGGAACAGTACCGCCGCCAGAGTTGGGCGTTGCAGCAGCAGCGCTTGCTCGAACAGCAACGCCGCCGCGCCCAGTTGGCTTATCAGCAACGCTATCTTCAGCGCATAAGACAGGATCAACTACGTCTGCAAAACTGGCAGTACAACGACTATGGTCCCAACAACTATCGCTACAATCGCGGCGGTAGCTATTACGAAACCAATCGCTATGGCGCGCAGATGCTGCAACAGGCAGTGAACAGCGGCTATGCGGAAGGCTTCCAGGCCGGCCAGGCCGACCGCCAGGATGGTTGGAACTTTAGTCCGCAGGACGCCATCGGTTACGAGGACGCAAGCTATGGCTACAACGCCTACTACGTGGACGTGAATGAGTATCAGTACTACTTCCGCGAAGGCTTTAACCGCGGTTATGAGGATGGCTACTACAGCCGCAATCAATACGGCCGTTATTCCAACGGCACCGGCAACATCCTCAGCACAATCCTGCAGACGATCTTGAATCTGCAGTTGGTGAATTAACGATACTCACTTCGGTGAGCCAATGAAGCGCCCGGTCTTGTTCCAGCAAGGCTGGGCGTTTTCTTTCCCATCACTCATCACTCGTCACATACTTCGCTCTCTGCGCTTAGCCCTTTGCCCTTCACTCGTATAGAATCCGCAGCAAGAAATCAGCAGAAGTCACCCAAGACCAATTCCCTAAATGAGTTCCACCCTTGCTCCCGGCGCCAACCTTGGCCGCTATAAAATCCACTCACGGCTCGGCGTGGGTGGCATGGGCGAGGTCTACCTCGCTGAAGACAAGAAACTCGAACGCCGTGTGGCGCTGAAGATCCTGCCTGCCGAGGTGGCTGCGCAACGCGATCGCATGGAGCGTTTTGTTCGCGAAGCAAAGTCTGCCGCCGCACTCAGCCATCCCAACATTGCCCAGATTTTCGAAATCAGCGAACACGAGGGTACGCACTTCATCACCATGGAGTTAATCGAGGGCGTCACTCTGCGCGAGAAGATTCACGAAGAACGCACGGAGCTGAAAAAATTACTCCGGGCTTTGCAGCACGTAGCTGAAGGACTGGCGAAAGCGCATGCGGCTGGGATTGTGCATCGTGATTTGAAGCCCGACAACATCATGATCACGCACGACGGCTACGCCAAGATTCTGGACTTCGGTTTGGCAAAGTTGGTCGAGCCACAGCAATCGTCGGCGCCGTCCGCGTCAGGAACAGACAGCGTCGCGACTGCGATTCTGCCGCAGCATTCGAAGCCGGGAATGATTCTGGGCACCGCCGGCTACATGTCTCCCGAACAAGCGCAAGGCAAAACCAGAGAGATCGATCATCGTTCAGACATCTTTTCGTTTGGCTGCATCCTGTATGAAGCCATCACCAGACACAAAGCTTTCGCCGGCGCCGACACCATTGACACACTGAACAAGATCATTCGTGAGCCCGTCGCGCCCCTCAGCAATTACAACCTCACGGCGCCCGCCGACCTGCAAAGAATTGTGCGCCGCTGTTTAGCGAAAGATCCGGATGAGCGTTACCAGACGATCAAAGACGTCGCTATTGAGTTAAAGGAAGTTCGGCGAGAGATGCCGGCAAGCGCTGATATCGCCACCACCGATATCGATACCACCGTGCCGCCACCTGCCAAAAGCGAAAGCGGCGAAACGACCAGGACGTCGCTCCACCAAAGCGCAACCACCAACGCGCCGCCTGAGTCTCTCTCAACGCATGGATCGAGCGCCGAGTACGTCGTCAATGAAATTAAGCGGCACAAGATTGCTGCGGTTGTCAGTGTAGTGCTCGTTTTTATCGCCTGTGCCAGTCTTGCTTACGCACTCTATCGCTTTGCGTGGCCGGCGAAAACACTCCTTGCGCATTTTCAAAACATGAAGATCACGCGCGTGACGAACGAGGGCAATGTCGAAAGCGCCGCCGTCTCGCCGGATGGGAAATACATCGCCTACTCGCTGGAGGAAAGTGGCAAGCGCAGCCTTTGGACCAAGCATCTGGGTACCGGCAGCCGCGTGCAGATCGTGCCGGCGCTTGAGTCGCAGGGTATGAACGCCAGCACGTTTTCACCGGATGGGGGCTATGTTTATTACACCAGAGTCGACGAGCAGAATCCCCAGGGTGCTCTTTACCAGGTGCCTGTCCTCGGTGGTAGCTCGAAAAAGATTCTGGCGAACGTCGCCCAGCCTGTTGCGCTCTCTCCAGACGGTAAACAGATCGCGTTCGGACGTTATCACCTGACGGCTCCGCATGACGAGCTGCTGCTGGCGAATGCCGACGGCACTAACGAGCGGCGCTTGATCACGGTGAAGGAGCCGGAATGGCTGGGGGGCGCAAGCGCGGCGTGGTCGCCCGATGGGAAGATGCTGGCGGTCGGCTACGGTAATACAAGCAGGAATCCATCTACCGGACTAAACCTCGGGATGATGGTGGCTTTTGTTTCTGTAGCAGACGGAACGTTGAAACCGATGACTTCGCGGCGCTGGCTTTATGTCGGGAATGTAACGTGGTTCAGCGATGGCAGTGGCGTAGCTTTGGTAGCGCGTGAACAAGTGTTAGGCGCGCCGCAAATCTGGCAGGTAACTTACCCGCAGGGCGAAGCGCGCCGGATTACCAACGATCTGAATTCGTATGACTTTTACAGCCTGACCCTCGCGGCCGATGCGAGTGCGTTAATCTCCGTGCAGGCTGACCCCGTCTCAAACATTTGGATTGCGCCGGAAGGAGACGCGACGCGCGCGCGCGCCATCACCTCCGGTAAAAACGTGCAGCAGGGACACTATGGCCTGGCCTGGACGCCTGCTGGGAAAATACTGTACGACTCAAACGTCAATGGCAACGCGAGTATCTGGGTCATGAATGCAGACGGCAGCGAGCCGAAGCCATTAACCGATAGCGCAGCCGACGACTTCGCGCCGGAAGTTCCGGCAAACGGAAGTTTCATCGGCTTTACCTCGAGCCGCACGACTCTCTATCAGGTATGGCGAATGGACAGTGATGGCGGAAACCCCAGACAGCTAACCAGCAGAATCGACGGCGCTCCTACCTTTTCAATTTCACCGGACGGGCGCTGGGTTGTCTATCACCCGTTTGAGGGTGGCATTTGGAAAGTGTCGAGTGAGGGTGGTGACGCAATTGAATTGATCGCCAAAGGCAGTTTGCGCTATCCCCAAGTTTCCCCTGATGGCAAATTGCTCGCTTACTTCTTTAACGACGAACAGACGAAGCGCCCCAGGATGGCCGTGGTCACTTTCGACGGAGCAATTCCTGTCCGAACACTTGACCTGCCGGTGTCGAGTGGAACAAGCCTTTACGAAAGCGGGTTTACGCTTCTTTATCGCGGATTTCATTGGTCAGCCGATGGACGCGCGATTGTCTACATCAACACGCTGGGCGGCGTGTCGAATCTTTGGCGCCAACCGCTCGACGGTGGCGCAGCGAAGCAAATCACCAACTTCAAATCCGATCTGATCTATAACTTTGCCTACTCTCGCGACGGCAACCAGCTTGCGCTCTCGCGCGGCAGCCACACCCGCGATGCGGTGCTGATTAGCGAAGTGAAATAGCTGAACTCAGTCTTTGCTCTTTGCTCTTTGCCCTTTGCCCTTCCCCCTTAGCTCTTCACTCATCACTCATCACTCCGTACTATCCCCTCATCACTGAACTCGTATAGAATCCCGCCGCAAGAAATCAACAGTTTCAAGAGACAGTTAAGTTCCCCGAAATGACGCTAACCCCTGGCACAACGCTCGGGCCTTACGAAATCGTCTCCCAGATCGGCGAAGGCGGGATGGGCGAAGTCTATCGCGCACGCGATACCAAACTTGGCCGCGACGTCGCGATCAAGGTTTTGCCTGCGGCATTCTCAGAGGACGCCGACCGTCTTCGTCGTTTTGAGCAGGAAGCGCAGGCCGCGGGCGCCCTCAATCACCCGAATATCCTGGTCATCTATCACATCGGTACTCACGATGGCGCGCCTTATATTGTCTCCGAGCTGCTCGAAGGCCAAACGCTGCGCGAGCGAATGAATGGGATAGCGGTGCCACAACGCAAAGCCCTCGATCTCGCATTGCAGATCGCGCGTGGCCTGGCGGCAGCGCATGAGAAAGGAATCGTTCATCGCGACATAAAGCCTGACAACCTCTTCATCACGAATGATGGGCGAGCAAAGATCCTGGATTTTGGTCTGGCAAAATTGACTGCCGAAAACTCAGCGAGCGACTCGCAGACTGAAGTGCCGACCAGGAAAGTAAATACCGATCCCGGCACCGTGATGGGAACTGTTGGGTACATGTCGCCGGAGCAACTGCGCGGCAAGCATGCCGATGCGCGCTCCGACATCTTTTCCTTTGGCGCCGTTCTCTACGAAATGCTTTCCGGCAAGCGGGCCTTTCATCGTGACTCAATGCCTGAGACGATGAGCGCCATCCTCAAAGAAGACCCGCCGGATTTATCGACCACGAACAAAACCGTTTCCCCAGCGCTCGAACGCGTGGTCCATCACTGCCTCGAGAAAAATGCTGAACAGCGTTTTCATTCCGCGAGTGATCTGGCCTTCGCGATCGAAGCACTTTCCGGCAGCGCCACTGCCTCCGGCCAGACAACAACGATACCCCTCTCACCACTTGCGGAGCCTTTCCCGCGCAAGAACGCTGCGCGCTTCTGGATTGTTAGCACTACCATTCTGAGTTTGGCCCTGTTGGCGTTGGTGCTGTTCCTCATTCTCCGGCCATCCACAAAGAACAACTCACCGATTGTTCGTTACGACGTTCTACCTTTGAACAAGACGGGATTAAGCCTCCTGCGATGGCAAGCAGTTGCCTTATCTCCGGATGGATCGACTTTGGCATTCCTGGCTAATAGCGACGGCGTTAACCGCCTGTACGTGCGCAAGCGTGACGACACTGAAGCAAAAGCGATTCCGGGAACTGAAGGCGTGTGGGATGCCACCTTTTCGGCCGATGGTCAATCGATCGCCTTCATCGCCGACTTCACCTTGAAGAAGGCTCCTCTTAACGGTCCCGTTGTTCCACTCACGAAGGTAGGCGATTCGCGCGGTTTGTCATGGATGGCTGACGACTCGTTGATCTATGTACCAGAAGCGACTGGCGGCCTGTTTCAGATTTCGGCCAATGGCGGCGAGCCACGCGCAATCACCAAAGTTGCTGAAAACAAAAACGAACGAACGCATCGTTGGCCGCAAGCGTTGCCGGGCGGCAAAGCGGTCCTTTTTACGGTTGGCTCACTCGACAAGCCCGATGACTATGACAACGCAAATATCGAAGCGGTAGTGATCGAGACCGGCGAACGAAAACTAATTCTCCAGGGCGCGAGTATCGCCCGGTATGTGCCTACGGGTCACCTAGTCTTTGCTCGCGATGGCGTGCTCTACGCGGTGCGCTTCGATCTCAATCGTCTGACCGTTAGCGGGAAACCTGTGCCGGTCCTGACTGGCGTGGCCGGAGACAAGACCACCGGCGCAGTTCATTTCTCAATTTCCAACGACGGTACGCTTGCCTATGTTCCCGGCAGCACTACCTCCGGTGTGCGCGGTCTGACCTGGGTCGACAAGAACGGCAATCAGACGGAGGTTAATATACCGCGCGGCCAGCTCAATGACGTGCGCATATCACCGGATGGGACGCGGGTCGCGTTATTGCAAGGCTCAAGTCCCAGTGGCGACGTGTGGGTATATGAATTTGCGCGGGCAACTTTTACTCGCTTGACCTTTACCACCACCAATGCGACTCCGGTATGGTCGGCTGATGGCAAAAACATTTACTACGTCTCCACCGATCCTGCTAAAGATGAAACCACGATACTGCGAAAGCCGGCTGACGGCAGCCGCGAAGCGGAGAACATCGTCACCATTCCGCATCAGGCGTATTTGAAAGCGATTCTGCCGGATGGTGAAACAGCATTGCTTGATACTGAGAGACAAACTAACGATTCCAATATCGTAACCGTTTCACTAAAGCCGGGTGCGCAACCAACGCCGCTCGTCAATACTCAGTTTATGGAATATGCCGCGGCGGTTTCACCCGACGGCCGTTGGTTGGCTTATCAATCAAACGAGAGTGGCAGACCGGAAATCTATGTTCGTGAACTCGTTGGCTCGGGAGGTCGTTGGCCCATTTCCACCGGCGGCGGCGAAGAGCCTCGCTGGTCTCCAGATGGTCGCGAGCTCTATTACCGAATCAACAGTCAGTTAATGGCTATCCCGATAGAGACCCGCTCATCACCCATCACTCATGACTCATCACTCATGACTCATGACTCGTCACTCAGTCCCAAATCCGCAATCCGAATTCCGAAATTCGAAATTTTCCCCGGCCCTCCGAAAGTTTTATTCAACGAAGTCTATGACCTTCGCTCCAACACTGGCGAAACTTACGACGTCGATCCGCACGGCGGCCGCTTTCTCATGACTCGTCCGCCAAAAGAAGACAGCTCCACAGCCCAGGTGCGCATCGTCCTCAACTGGTTTACCGAACTCCAAAGATTGGCCCCGTGAACGCCAGTTCCCCGTTCTCGGTTCACGGTTCCCAGTTTACGGTTCCCGGTTTTCGGTTTCCGGTTCCCGGTTTACGGTTCCCGGTTTTTTTCCCTTGACTATTTCCATGCATCTGGAAATAAAGTCCGCCCGCCTCGCAGCATTCGTATTAAGAACAGCGCCGGTTACCTCAAAGCTCTCGTAACAGCGCTAACTATTAACGATTGACGATTCACCATTTACGAAGAACGAGTTCCTCTTTAACTAGAAACCCGGAACTTGAAACTCTAAACCTTGTCGCGAGTTCTTCTTTAGCTCGAAAACCCGGAACTCACGACTTAGAAAACCTACTTCTTCTACCACTTGCTGTTCAGTAATCCGATTGTTCTTGAACTATGGTTTTCAAATCATGATCACGGCTTCATTAAGAGATTTTCACTGAATTAATCCAGTTATCTTATGCAAAGCATGATAAAAGCGGCGGGTTGCACTAACCTCGCAAAGAAGTCCTTTTGGTGATCCGCAAAGAGGTTCTATTTTGCGAATCGTCTAGTCGCACCCTGGATAATGCCATGCGGCGATATGAACACCGAGTTTGTCGTTTGAAGTTGGTTACCGAGGGTGGAGACCATTATTTGTTAGTTAACCTTCAGAAAAGGAAATGGGAAAAGATCGATGACCTTGGTAGAAAGGGCTGGGAATTTGTAGCGTTCATTCCAGAAGAGGCACGCCAAGGCAAGGATTCCAAGCATCGGGAGGAAAGGACCGAATCGGGGACGATACGAGTTCTTTTCGATTCAGGGATATCGAAGACCGCGCATCTATCCTGATTTCGTTGTTCAAGAGGGCGAAGGTAAGAAACCTGTGGCATCCGTCCTGGTAGTCGAAAGCAAAGGAAAGCACCTTCAAGGGAATCCGGATACAGAATACAAGCGCTCAATCGCGAAGTACTTCAGCGACGTCGGACACGAGGTTCCCTGGCAAAAGTTGGCTGAGGACTTCCGCGATAGCACCTTCCGTGTACAAGTGGTTGATGAAGGCGAGTACGCCGATCAGACATGGCGCGATGAGTTGAAAGAGTTGCTCGAACAACCCACCAGCTGACGCAATACCGCGAACTCTCTCTAAACAACTCGGCGAATTTAATGCTTGAATCCGTATCGCTCCAGCATGTACTCTAATGTTGTGCATTTTCATTCCCTTCCCGCTGCCTGGACCCT
Source organism: Blastocatellia bacterium (assembly GCA_031371765.1). Lineage (GTDB taxonomy): Bacteria > Acidobacteriota > Blastocatellia > Pyrinomonadales > Pyrinomonadaceae > PSRF01. Next base: position 1,453 of record JANMKA010000142.1, on the reverse strand, counting down.
CAGTAATTAGCTGTCAGCTATCAGCCATAAGCAAAATCAGTAATCATTAGCCAATATAAAACTATCCCGACAAATGGCGCTTCAAGGTTCTCTAAACACGATGGGGGTTTCCGATCTGCTGCAGTTTCTGGCGGTGAGCCGGAAGACTGGGTTGTTGAAGTTTAGCCACCAGAAAGTGATGAAGGGGATCTACTTTGAAAATGGAATCATCGTGGGATCGAGCACGAATGATCCGAAGGAGTATCTCGGGCAGGTGCTGATCCATTACGGAAAGATTGACGAGGCGCAGTTGCAGGTGGCGATGGAGATCCAGCGGAAAGAAGTTTCGAGTTTCGAGTTCCGAGTTCCGAGTCAGGGCGGCGATGTCCAAAGTCCAAAGTCCAAGGTCCAAAGTCAGGGCGAAGAAGTTTCGAGTTCCGAGTTCCGAGTTTCGAGCCAAAGCGGCGAAGTCCAAAGTCCAAAGTCCAAAGTCCAAAGGCCAAGACCCAGAAGGTTGGGCCAGATTCTGGTGGCGGATGGAATACTCTCTGACGCGCAGGTTTCGCAGCTCCTTGAAATCCGCACGCTCGACATCATCTACGATCTGTTTCTCTGGAAAGAAGGTCACTTCGAATTTGTCAGCGAAGGTCCGCTGCCGGCAGATTTCACGCGCGTGCGCGTTGAAGCCAATCGCGTCGTCATGGAGGGCATTCATCGCGCCGACGAGATGGCGCGCTTTCGCACTCTCATTCCCTCGGACCGCACGCTGCTGGAGTTGGCCGCCGGCTGGACTGCTTCCCTGCCCGCGGGCAAAGCTACGCGGCAACTGCTCTACTTTCTCGAGAAGCGCATGTCGGTGGCGGAGATTTGCTACAACATGCATTCGTCCGCGTTTGAGGTTTACGCGCAACTGTTCGAACTGGTGAAAGACGGCGTGATCCATGTCGCCGGCGAGTTGCCGCAGATACCCGACCCGGTCAGCCAGATGCCGGATTTGCCTGACGCTGCCGCCGATCTTTTGTTGCTGGCGCGCAGTGAGTTGAACAAAGACGAGCCGGAAAAAGCGCTTTCGATTATTCATACGGTGCTGGGGCACGACCCGAAAAATACGGCGGCGCACGCGTTGCTCGCGGAAGCCGAAGAGAAGTTCATTGATCGCGTCTATTCCGAGATTTCCCCAAGCGGCGTGCCCAAGGTTTTGATTCACCTCGAGGACCTGGCGAACAAAGAAATTGGTTCGCAGGAGGGGTTCGTGCTGTCGCGCATCAACGGCGTGTGGGACATTCAGTCGATCCTGTCGATATGTCCGTTTCGCGAAGCGGATAGTCTGAGCTTGATCAAGAAGCTCTGGGATAACGGGATTATTGGTTTCTGAAGGGCGGGTGTTGGTTGTCGGGTGTCAGGTGTGGGAACAGAACCCATCCACGATTAGACCGATTCTGCCTATTATCCAGTTTAACTGGCGCATTTCCCC
>JANMKA010000101.1:0-24623 GCA_031371765.1 Blastocatellia bacterium | reverse complement strand
CGCAGGAAGAGAATTGGGAAGAGTTGGACATGATGGGCCGCGCTTTCCAAACAGCGACGATGAGTTTGCGTTACTCGCCGAAGCCAGTCGTCGTCGCGCCGTTCAACCTGGTTTTTGGCGGCGGTTGCGAGATGGTTTTGCATGGTGACCGAGTTCGTGCGGCGGCGGAAACTTACATCGGCCTGGTCGAAGTTGGCGTCGGTATCATTCCCGCGGGCGGGGGCACAAAAGAATTATTGCTGCGCACCTTGGACTCGATTCCGAAGAACGTTGACGATGCTGATCCGTTTCCTTTTGTGAAGCGCGCTTTTGAAACGATTGCGCTGGCAAAGGTTGCGACTTCCGCGGAGGAAGCGCGCACGCTGGGATTTCTTTCCGCGGACGATACGATTTCAATGAACGGCGATCACTTGATTGCGGATGCGAAAAAGGAAGTGCTGTCGCTGGCAGCCAGCGGTTACGTCGAGCCGCAGCAACGCACCGACATTCTCGCGCTCGGCAACGCTGGGTTGGCAACGCTGAAGCTTGGCATTCACCAAATGAAGCGTGGCGGCTATATTTCTGATCACGATGCTCTGATTGGTGAGAAGTTGGCCCGCATATTGACGGGTGGCGATTTGAATCATGAGACGCGGGTTTCCGAGCAGTACTTGCTCGATCTCGAACGTGAAGCGTTTTTGTCGTTGGCCGGGATGCGCAAGACGCAGGAGCGGCTGGCGGCGATGTTGAAGACAGGGAAACCGTTACGAAACTAGTCCAAAGTCCAATGTCCAAGGTCCAAAGTCGCTTTGGCCCAATAGACATTGGACATTGGACATTGGACTTTGGACATTGGACTAAATCATGAAAGACGCAGTAATCGTTTCAGCAGTAAGAACCGCAGTTGGCAAGGCGCCTAAAGGCACTCTGCGAAATACGCGGCCAGATGAAATGGGTGCGGCGGTGATTAAGGAAGCAATGGCGCGCGTGCCTGGCCTGGAAGCCTCGGAAATCGAAGACGTGATCATGGGCTGCGCCATGCCGGAAGCCGAGCAGGGGATGAACGTCGCGCGCGCAGCCGCGATTCGGGCGGGCCTGCCGGTGGAAACCAGCGCCATGACCATTAATCGTTTTTGTTCGTCGGGCCTGCAGTCCATTGCGATGGCCGCCGATCGGATTCGTGGCGGCGGGGCTGAAACAATTGTCGCGGGTGGGCTTGAAACCATGTCGATGATCCCGATGGGCGGCCACACCATTCGACCAAACCCCTATCTGGTCGAACACTATCCCGACTTCTACCTGAACATGGGTTTGGCCACCGAGAACGTCGCGCGCAAATACGAGGTCAGCCGCGAAGAGCAGGACGAGTTTGCGTTGCGTTCGCATCAACTAGCTGCGGCGGCGCTCGACGGCGATAAGTTCAAGGATGAGACAGTTCCGTTGACCGTGACGGTCGAAGAGTTAGACGAAAAAGGCCGCAAGCAAGAGCGCGAAATTGTTTTTGATCGTGACGAAGGCGTCCGACGCGATAGTTCGATCGCAGGCCTCGCGAAATTGCGACCGGCATTCAGCATGAAGGGCACAATTACGGCCGGCAACGCGTCGCAGATGTCCGACGGCGCCGCAGCCGCAATTGTCATGTCCGCTGAACGGGCAAACAGTTTGGGAGTGAAGCCGTTGGCCCGCTTCGTCGCCTACGCGACGGCTGGTTGTCCGCCAGAAGAGATGGGCATTGGACCCGTCTTCGCGATTCCAAAAGTGTTGAAGTTGGCGGGGCTGACGCTGGATCAAATCGATGTGATCGAGTTGAACGAAGCGTTTGCAGCGCAGTCGCTGGCGGTGATCAAGACGCTTGGGCTGGATCCGGATAAGGTGAATGTTAACGGCGGGGCGATCGCGTTGGGCCATCCGCTCGGTTGCACTGGGGCGAAATTGACTGCCAGCATTCTGCGCGAACTCGAACGTCGTAACGGACGTTACGGCATGGTGACCATGTGCGTTGGCGGCGGTATGGGCGCTGCGGGAATCTTTGAAAGAATGTGAGCGGTAAGCGGTAAGCAGTAAGCGGTTTTTGCCGCACTGCTCACGGCTTACAGCTCACCGCTCACTTTGTGACTGAAAGGAACAAACATATGTCGGCCGTAGTTGAACAAAAACAGATCGTCAAAGGTGGCGCGTTTCTAATCGAAGAGCGCACGCCTGATGAAATTTTCACACCCGAAGACTTCACTGAAGAGCACCGCATGATCGCCGAGACCACGCGGCAGTTTATCGACAACGAAGTAAGCCCGCGCGTCGATGAGCTTGAGCATCACGATTGGGCCCTGGCGCGCGAGCTGGTGAAGAAGGCGGCCGATCTGGGTTTGATCAGCGCGAACATTCCCGAAGAATACGGCGGACTTGGTCTGGATCAAACGAGCGGCGCGCTGGTCGGCGAGAACATTGGCCGCTGTGCTTCGTTTGCCACCACGCTCGGCGCGGAGAGCGGCATCGGTCTGCTGCCCATCATCTACTTCGGCACGGAAGCGGCTAAGCAAAAGTATCTGCCCAAGATTGCGTCCGGCGAACTAATCACTGCCTATGCGTTGACTGAAGCCGGCTCGGGTTCAGACGCGATGGCGGCAAAGGCGACCGCGCGGCTCAGCGACGACGGCACGCATTACATTCTGAACGGCGAGAAGATGTTCATCACCAATGGCGGCTTTGCCGACATCTTCATCGTGTTCGCGAAAGTTGACGGCGATAAGTTCACCGCGTTCATCGTTGAGAAGCAGGAAGGCGTGACGCCGGGTGCCGAAGAACACAAGATGGGCATCAAGGGCTCGAGCACTACACCGCTCGTGCTGACGGACGCAAGAGCACCGGTCGAGAACATGCTCGCCGACGTGGGCAAGGGCGCGAAGATCGCATTCAACACGCTCAACATTGGCCGCTTCAAACTCGGGGCGATGTGCGTCGGTGGCATGAAGTTGATGATTCATGAAGCGGTGCGCTATGCGAACGAGCGCCAGCAGTTTGGCAAATCGATCTCGTCATTTGGAGCGATCAAGTCAAAACTTGCCGAGATGGCGATTCGCACCTGGGTTGGTGAGTCGATGACTTACCGCACGCTGGGGATGATTGAAGACGCGATTACTGACCCGAACGATCCCAATGCGAAGATGAAGGCGATTGAAGAGTATTCGGCAGAGTGCTCGATCATCAAAGTTGCGCTTTCTGAATACTGCGATTTCGTGGTTGATGAGATGGTCCAGATTTACGGCGGCTATGGCTATTCCGCGCACTACCCGGCCGAACGCGCCTATCGCGACTCGCGCATCAACCGCATCTTCGAAGGCACCAACGAGATCAATCGCATGTTGATTCCCGGCCGCTTGATGAAGGCGGCGCTGAGCGGCAACCTCGCGTTGTTGCCGGCGGCCCAGGTGTTGATGGACGAAATATTGACGCCGCAGCTGGCCAGTTTTGACGAAGATGAAGCGGTGCTGGCAGCGGAACAAAAGCTGGCTCAGAACGCCAAGAAGGTTGCGTTGATGACGCTGGGAACCGCGGCGCAGAAATACATGATGAAGCTTGGCGAGCAGCAGGAGATTCTGCTGGGAATTGCCGACATCATCATGGACGCGTACGCGATGGAGTCAGCGATTCTGCGCGCGCAAAAGTTGGCGGCAGCGCAAGGTGAAGCGGCCGCGGCCAGATACATCGACATGACGCGCGTGTTTTGCAACGACGCGGTTGAACGAATTGAAGCGCGCGCCAAGAATACGCTGGCGGGAATGTCGGAAGGTGACGAGTTGCGCACGCTTTTGGCGGCGTTACGGCGTTTCACCAAGCTGACCCCGATGAACACGATCACCGCGCGACAGCGCATTGCGGACGTGTTGATTACCGCGAACAAGTGGGCCTATTGATTGCCGAATGGCGATTGCCGATTGCCGATTGAACGAACGTTAGTGAGCGAACGCCACAGGCGTAACTTCATCTCAGTGAGCAGTATCCCTGAAGGCGAGTAATATGGAAAGAATCAGCAAATCGGCAATTGGCAATCGGAAATCGGAAATCGCTTAATGCGTATCGTTCCCATCTCTCTCCCCACTCCCTTCTACATTGGCCCGGTCAACGTCTATCTGATCGCGGAAGATCCGATCACGCTGATCGACACTGGACCCAAAACTAAAGAAGCTATCGAAGCTTTGCGCGAAGGTTTGCGCCAAGCGCGCATTCGCGTTTCTGATATTCGCCGCATTGTGCTGACGCACGCGCACGAAGATCACTGCGGACTGGCCCGCTCACTGCGCGACGAAGCAAAAGACGCGCAAGTTCTGGTTCACGAATGGGAAACTGGTCATCGCCAGGGCCGGCTTGAGCATGAAGCGCACCGTCACCTGCTGGCGCGCGCGGGTGTACCTGACGGCGAGATTGAAAGCATGCGCAGGATGTATGAAGGCGTGCGCAAATACGCCGACTCGTTTGCCGCAGACGAGTATGGTCCACTCTGGGACGAATCAGAATTACTGTTTGAGACGGGTGCCTTGCGAATTATTCATACGCCCGGTCACACGCCCGGTTCTTGTTCTTTCCTGCGTGAAGCGGATCGCACGGTGATTGCCGGCGACTGCGTGCTGAAACGCATCACGCCCAACCCCATGCTTTCGCCCGATCCAATCGATCCGGCAAAACGCTTTCCGTCGCTGGCCGAATATCTTGTCAGCCTCGCGCGCTTGCGCAGCTTCTCGCCAACGCTGGTCCATGGGGGCCACGGCGCGCCGGTGCACGACTTTGAAGAGTTATTTACTCGTTATTTTCGGGCCATCCAGGAACGTCAGGCGGAAGTTATTAAGCTGGTGCCGAAAACTGGAGTCAGCGCCTGGGAAGTTTCCCGCTCACTGTTTCCCGAAACCGACGACGTCCATCGATTCCTGGCGGTTTCCGAGGCGGTTGCGCACCTTGATTTGGCACATTCAGAAGGAAAAATCGCGGTTGAGTTGGCTGGGGACAGGGAAATTTATCGGCGCGCTTAAGGCTTTATCCGCAGATTACGCAGATTACGCAGAACGACGGAGTGAAGAACGCAGACTCGAGTAGCGCACTTGCTTGAAGCTTGATGTATTGGGTCGTTTTTGGGCCGGTTTTTGGAATTCTAATCTGCGAAATCTGCGAAATCTGCGGATACTTCTTTTGGAACTCTCGCCTCCTTCACGCGTGTAAATCCATAAAATCTTTCCGGAGGATTCTCCTGTCATGACTCTTAGAAATGCTTTTAGTTTTATCTTCTCCCTGATTCTGACGGCCGGCATTGTGCTGGCCCAACAAGTTGCACCGGCCCCAATGCCCTCGACGCCGCCGGGCGAGCCGGCGCTGCCGATGTCTCCAGACGGACCGCAGGACTTTTCGTTTTTCATTTCCGGCGGCAGTTTTCTGGGTGTCTACACTGAAGACATCAGCAAGGACAACATGGTCCGCTACAACCTGCGCGAAGTGCGCGGCGTTGGCGTCACGCAAGTCGCCAAAGACAGCCCCGCGGAAAAAGCGGGCCTGCGAAAAGACGATGTGATTTTGCGGTTCGACGGCGATAACGTCACCAGCGCCAGAAAGCTAAGCCGGCTTGTGTCGGAAGTGGCTCCCGATCAAAGTGTGCGATTGGCCATCAGCCGCGGTGGATCAGAGCAGGAAGTATCGGTCACGATCGGCAAACGTAACGAGTCGATAAACGCCGGCGAGGGCTTTCGAGCTTTGCAAGGGATGCAGGGGATGCCGAACCTGCGCGGCTTAATTACTCCCGAAGGTCGCGGTGGAAATGTTTGGAAGTGGGAAGGTCCCGAACAAGGCGGCGATGGGATGGTTTTTGCGTTCGGCAATAACCGCCGCATCGGTGTGAGCACGATGCAATTGACCAAGCAGCTGGCCGACTACTTTGGCATCGCGGATGGACAGGGCGTGCTGGTGACTTCAGTTGCCGAGGATAGTCCGGCGGCTAAAGCCGGCATCAAGGCAGGCGACGTGATTACCGCAATCGATGGCGAGAAAGTTGATGGCGCCGGCGATGTCGCACGCGGCATTAACAAGAAAAAAGAAGGCGACGTCACGTTGACAGTCGTCCGCAAGGGAAATCAACGAACGATTACGGTCACGCCGAACGTCGTTAAGCCAATAATCGCGCCGGGTGCTACTCCGCAAGCGCGGCGCATTGTTATTCCGCGCATTGAACTCGGCTCAATTCGGGAGATCAACATCTCGATGCCCAGAATCGACTTGCCGACGATTCCGGAGATCAATGTGCAACTGCCGAACAAGATGCCGAAGGTGCGGGTAATCAAAACACCACAACAACCGATCTAAGAGGGCGAAGGGCGAAGGGCGAACGGCGAACGGCAAAGAGGAAAACGCGAGGGCAAAGCTCTTCGCTCTTAGCTCTTTGCCCTCTGCTCTTGGCCCTTTGCGCTTCGCTCTTAGCGCTTCGCTCTTAGCGCGGGGATGGCAGTTTGCTCTTACCGTCCAGCGCTTCGCGATAAGCGCCGCCCGTGATCTCGCCCATCTTGATCGCTTCTTCAAACTCCTTCGCTGCTTCGGCGTTGTTTTCGAGAAAACCGTAGATGCGACCCATGGCCACATGCGCGCGCGAGATTAACGCGCGGTCGGTTTCAGGCGAAGCAGCCTCGAGCGCCAGGCGATAATTCGTCAGCGCCGCCTTGAGCCGTTGCGCCTGTACTTCTTCATCAGTGGCGTCGGCGGCGGCCACGCTCGACGTTTGCGCGAGTGCGAAAAACACGCGCGGCTCGCGCGAGTAATCTTTCAACAACTCTTTGAGACGCGCCTCGGCTGCCGGATAATTCTTCGCCTGGAGTATTTGTTCAATCTCGCCAAGTCGCTTCACGAGCACCGCCGCCCTTGCCGCTTCTGCATCCGAGTAGACCGGCGGCTCGTTAACCGCAGCCCGCGCCGAGAGTCGCGCCTGTCGCGCAGCCAGTGCGCGTGTTCGTGCCGCAGCGACTTCAGTCAGCCGGTTCGCTTCGCGCACGGGATCGAATAAAGCGATCATGTCCACCAGAAAATTGCTGACGTCAAAGCCTGAGCTCTCGATATCTTTAAACTGCTCAGCGAAGAAAAATGCCAACACCGCGCCGCGTTCATAATCATCAGCTAGTCGCGCAATCGCTTCATCCTTAATTGCAGCAATAGCCGCGTCAGTTTCTTTTACTATCGCGCGCGCCTCGTCGGGTTTGGCGTTGGCAAGTTTGGCGCGGGCGTCCGCGGTAACTCTTTCAATTCTTCGGGATTCGTCAAACCGGGCATCAGCCCCAGCCACCAGCGAACGCGAGACGGCCAGAAAAATGTCCGGACTAACCGTCACTCCCGCCTTCTCGCGTTCGGCGAGCACCAGCCTGATCTGTTCGCGCCGTTCGGCGATCTGGCGATTAAACTTCAGGACCAGCGGATCGATGACGTATTGCAGGTAACCACGTCGCAGTTCTGATGACGTGGGATCAGTTCCGGCAGGAACTACCGCGTAATAATCGTCAGCGATGACGCGAAAGTTGATTGTGCCGGGCGCGCCTAATAAGTCGGGAACAATAAAGAAGTGGCGTTCGTGCTGCCGGGTCGTAAACGCGCGCTGACCATTCTTCTTTTTCGTGCTCGCTGCAGTCACCGGCACACGTTCGGTGGCAACGGTGATGGGCCGCGTGTGCAAATAAGATAAAACTGCCTGAATCATCGCGGCGGTAGGTTGCCGCAGGCGATCGCCCTCGGCTTGATGGGCACGAGTGTAGACGACCATTTTCTCTTCCATGCCTGAGCGGACATAAAACTCACGCACCAGCGGCGCAAAGTCGAGCACTTCAAGCAAACTTTCCGGCAACTGTTCTGAACGTTCCGGCGCGTCGAGCAAAGGTGGTGGTCCAAGCGCCAGCGCCAGTGAAACATAACGCGCGGCCTGATCTGCCGGCGTCGCCGGAGCCGGCAGCTTGTTGCGTTCATAAAACCGGCGCATGCGAGCGCGCAGGTCCGGGTCAAGATTGGCTATATCTGCTCTCACTTGTGCGCGAAAGACCGAAGGCTCGGAACCCGCGGGAGTTGTGTCGAGTCCAGCGGCTTCGAGCGCGGCCATCATGATGATCAAGCGCGGCTCGACGTTAATGGTGATTCCATAGGTTGTCAGGTCGAACGGAGTTGGCTGGCGCTCGGGGACCGGCACGCGTTGGTTAGTTGCCGGCGATGAACTCGTGACGGGCTTTTGCTGCGCGCCGGCCGGCGCGCAAAACATGAGCAACAAGGAAACAGGCAAGACAAATTTTTTCATAGGTACGCTAATGCTCAATAAGGAATTGACTGTTTTGTTTGGGAGATTCTAAGAGATGCCTTACGCGCTTGAAACAGATGCCAGGCACCACGACATTCAGCCGTTGGCCGCGGTTTTTCCCGTCTCTTGACGCGCCCGCAACGGCGAAGATGTTACTGGATAAGCAATAACCGAACAAACGACGGACAGGATCGTGCCGCCCAGGGAAAATGGCCAAACGAGATACCAGCTCGCGTGAAACAGCCGGGAATAATAGTTGGCCGTCAACAAATGCGGTTCTTTCAGTAACGCCAATCCCTGCTCGGGAATTCGACATGGCCGACCCAGCAGCAATGCCCCGATGGCGTAGGAAGAAATGATTATTGGAACCAGGGTTACGAAGGGGTTGTTTATGAAGGTGCCCGCGTAGACGGCAATCTTGTTGAAGCGAAAAAGAAAGGCAACCAGCGTCGCGAGGATCGTGTGCAGACCAAGCAGCGGTGAGAACGCAATAAAAACACCGATTGAAAAAGCAAGCGCCGTTCGCTCAGGTGGATCATCCAGCGCGAGCAAACGGCGAAAGGTAGAACGAAACATTTAAAAAGCCGTGAAGTGAAAAGTGACAAGTGAAAAGTCAGAAACTCTGCTTGTTACTCTTCACCGTTCACTCTTCACTTAAAACTATTGAGGGCCTCCGCTTCATTATCGTAAGCGTCAAAGACAGTCAGGAGTTTGGTTATCACCAGCAGGTTTTGAATCTTCTCTGTCAGATTGAGAAGTTTGAGTTGCCCGCCATCGCGGCTGACGGTCGTATAGTTGGCGATCAATTCGCCGATGCCGCTCGAGTCGACGTTCTTAACACCTCTCAGGTTCAGCAGAATCTTCTTTTTCCCGCCGTCAACCAGGCCGCGTATCGCGTTGCGCAATTCAATGCTGCCTTCCCCCATGCGCACCGACCCGCTCATATCGAGTATGGTGACGTCACCAGCCTGTCGTTCCGTGACTTCGAGTTCTGCCATGTCTCTTCTCCCTTGTTAGTTCGCCCGCGAAAAAACTTTCGCTTACTTAAAACTATTTAAGGCTTCCGGTTCTGTCTCATAAACATCAAACACCGTCAGGAGCTTGGTGATCGTCAACAAGTCTCGCAGCTTCTGCGTCAGATTAAGTAGCTTCAATTGGCCGCCATCCTTGTTGATGGCCGTGTAGCTCGAGACTAATTCTCCAATGCCGCTCGAATCGATGTAGCCGACTCCCGCCAGATTCAGCAGAATCTTTTTCTTGCCTTCTTCAAGCAAGCGGCGAATAGCGGAACGCAGCGCCACGCTACCTTCACCAATCGTGATCTTGCCACTCATGTCCAAAACTGTTACGTCTCCGGCCTGGCGTTCCGAAATGTTTAGCTCTGCCATTGCTGCGATCTCCTTAAACGGAATTGCGATTTGTTAGTTCAGCTTTTCGTTGTCGCGGGGGTTGAAGTCGGCAATCCAATATTCCGATTAGCGAAATCAAAAAGCCAAAAACCATTCTATAGTTTCTTCAGCATGCGCACGGTAGTTCCGCCTTTGGGATCAGCCGACCAATCAACTGTGTCCATAAAGTTGCGCATGAAAAAAATACCACGGCCCGAGGTTTTCAGCAGGTTATCTTCTTTGGTCGGATCTGGGATGTCGCCTGGATTGAACCCCCGCCCCTGGTCGTGCACGATGATCTCAAAAGCTTCCGGCGAATTGCTTAGCTTTAGTTTCACAACTTTCGCTTCATCAAGTTTGTTGCCGTGCAGCACCGCGTTTGTCACTGCTTCCCGCACTGCCATGTCTACGCCGAAGGCTATTCCTTCGTCGATGCCCATGCGGCTCAGGAATTCAGAGACCGCCGCGGCAGCTTCGGAAACCGCCTCGATGCGGCTGGGGAATCTGAGTTCGGTTGTCTCAAGAGTCACAATTAAAAGACATGGCCGCTCCCAGAGCCATCGTGTGCGGATCTAGGCTGTAAAGTGAAACTCCAAAAGCTACCCGGAAGACCGAGGGTTTAACACGCTCAGCTATCGCCTGTCAAGAAGGTTCAAAAGCGTATTTCACCCGCGCGTTGTTCGGTTAAATGTTTTCATAACTATTCTTTAGAGCTTCATGGCGCAGCACTCGACAAGGTAATATTGACTATGAGAATCAAGCCGGCGCGACGCCTGATCGGTCGTTGCCACCTCCCCGGAGATAAATCGATTTCGCATCGAGCGGCGCTTATCGCCGCGCTCGCTAACGGCACCTCATACATCTCAAACTTTTCAAACAGTCAGGACTGTGCGGCTACGCTCGGGTGTTTAGCGGCGCTTGGCGTTGCCGTCGAGCGAGAGGGAAATAGAATTAAGGTTGCAGGCACGGGCCTGCGGCCTCTGCGTCAGCCTTCGAGCCCGCTGAATTGCGGCAACAGCGGCACCACAATGCGCCTGCTTGCCGGGATACTCGCGGCCCAGGACTTTCCCACCATGCTTACCGGCGACGGTTCGCTGAACCAGCGCCCGATGAAGCGAATCATCGAGCCGCTGGAAAAAATGGGCGCCTCGATTCTTTCTGTCGACGGTCATCCGCCTTTGCAAGTGACCGGCTGCAAGCCGCTCAAATCGATTCGCTATGAGTTGCCGGTCGCGAGTGCGCAAGTTAAGAGTTGCGTGCTGCTGGCGGGATTGCAGGCGGCCGGACGGACTGAAGTCAGCGAGCGGAACGGCGTAACGAGAGATCATACCGAACGCATGCTGCAGTGGTTTGGCGCCCGGCTTGAGCTGGGCAGTGAAAACGACAAGCCCGACGCCAGGACCTGCGCCGTAATTGGCCCAGCCACCCTCGCCGCGAGAGATGTCAGAGTGCCGGGAGATTTTTCCGCGGCCGCATTTTTCATCGCCGCTGCCGCACTGCTGGAAAAGTCCGAGGTTGAAATCGAAGGCGTAGGCCTAAACCCGACGCGCACGCAATTTCTCGACACCTTGCGAGCCTTGGGCGCGGACATAGAAATTGGTTCGAAGAAGGATGAGTCAAATGAACCCGTCGGTGTCATTCGTGCGCGTGGCAGTAAATTGCGGGAAAACTCGGAAAAAGAACTAACGTTAACGATTAGTGGTCAATTAAGCACAGCCTTGATTGATGAACTACCTTTACTCGCGGTTGTTGGCAGTCAGCTGCCAGCCGGTTTGATCATTCGCGATGCTCGTGAGCTGCGCTTCAAGGAAACCGATCGCATCGCAGCGACCGCAAAAAATCTCAAGGCGATGGGCGCCGCGGTTGAAGAGTTTGATGACGGCCTGCGCATAGTCGGTGGTGCTCGTCTAAAAGGTGCAACCCTCGAATCTTTTGGCGATCATCGCATTGCCATGGCCTTTGGCGTCGCGGCGCTCCTGGCTGACGGAGAATCAGAAATTACGGGCAGCAAGTGCGTTTCAGTTTCATTTCCCAGGTTTTTTGAAGTGCTTGAATCGCTCATTGAAAGGTAACCTTTACACTTCGAAGATGGACAGGCAGCTAATCGCAATTACGGGTTTCATGGCAGCGGGCAAAACTACCGTCGGCCGTGCGCTCGCAGCCAAACTTGGTTGCGAATTTGCGGATCTCGACGAAGTCATCGCCGCGCAACAGAAAAGGTCGATCAGCGAGATGATTAGAACCGCTGGTGAAGATAGTTTTCGCCAGCTTGAGACTGAAACGCTCGCCGAAGTGCTGCCGCGGACTGAAGATTTTGTAATCGCCCTCGGCGGCGGCACCTGGGCCAGGGCAGAGAATCGCCAGCTCTTGAGCAAGCAGCGCGCTCGGGTAGTTTGGCTGGATGCGCCCTTTGAACTGTGCTGGAAGAGAATTCCTACCGGAGACAATGGCCGTCCGCTTGCACCTTCGCGTGAAGTCGCTGAAAAGCTCTACCGCGCGCGCCGCCCCGTCTACGAATTGGCCGAACTGCGGTTGGAGCTCCCGGCAAGCAAGGGCGCGGAAGCATGCGCCAACGAGATTGCCGCCCTGCTTTCGAAGTGAAAACCGATGAAAAAACGTTTGGCGCGGGGGTGGATTGGGTAACAGCATGTTAAATCGCTAGCTACTTGAAAATTGCGATGCTAGAATCCACCCACTTTTCGTACTCCGAGTTTCTTGACGCGACCTCAATTGACGATCCAGGGGTAGGGTTAACGTTCGAACTACAACTTGGGAGGAGACTTCCCCCGTGGCTTCACCTCTGATTGTATTATCGGCTTCATCTACCGAGGCGAGTGAATGGCACCACAGCATCTGGCAACAGATGATGTCCGCGACCGTTCCTTATAAATTCAGCAGCCGCATCTTCAATAAAGTCTCATTCGAGAATGAATCATGGCCGGACGGCCGGGCAAAGTATGTGCCCAACGGTCTGCGCATGGTCGAGACGCTGCTACTCCGTGAGTACGCGGAAGAAGATGTCGTCACCTGCTATACCGACAATCTGGAACAGTTTGTTGGACCAGAGACCAAGGTGCTTGCGATTCACGCGCACAATCCGCTCGGCATCTCGTACGCGACTGACGTGTACGCCAAGATCTTTGGCGAAAACCTGATGCCGGTTAACGCGCATGAATTCATTCGCATCGTCACGCATCCGGTAATCAAAAAATACCGGCCGAAAATTGTTGTCGGTGGACCAGGCGCCTGGCAGTTGGAGAAAGCCAACCGGTTGGATGAATTCAAAATCGACTACCTAATCGATGGCGAGATCGAACGCGCCTTCAGCGACCTCTTCAAGCGCATCATGGCCGGCGACCCGTCGCTGCCAAGAATCATTAAAGTGCCAAAAGACATGCAGGCGACGGTTGAAGAAATTCCCGTCGTGCGGCATCGCTCAACTTTTGGTGTGGTTGAGATTACGCGCGGCTGCGGACGTGGTTGCCAGTTTTGCGGACCGGCAACAAAGGTTGGCCGCTCGTTTCCGCTGGAGCACATCGTTGAAAGCGCGCAAGTGAACGCGCGCGAAGGCGCTACCGAGATCATGATTGCTTCGGAAGACATGTTTCTCTACGAGCAGTTGCCGAATTTTGAAACGAACTTGCCGGCGCTGGAGAAACTCTTTCAAAGTATCATTAGCGTTCCCGGGATCGAGACGATACAAACTTCGCACATCACGATGGCGCCGGTGGTTAAGGACCCGAGCATCATCGAGCGCCTGACGCCCTACGTTGTTCCCTATTCGCACGTGCAGCACCGCGATTCGACTGATCCGGATCAGCGGGCGGCGGACCCGATTATCGGCCTGGAAACAGGCAGCGCGCGGCTTTTCAACACCTACATGAAAGGCAAAGCCTACCCGTACAAGGGGCATCAGTGGCGCGATGTGGTGCTAAAAGGAATGGAAATTCTGAACCGGCACAACTGGTTTCCGTTCTGCACCTTCATCATCGGCCTACCCGGCGAAACCGACGATGACGTTAAGGAATCGCTCAACCTGCTTTACGATTTGCGCGACGCGAAGGGAACCTTTGTGCCCACCTTCTTTGTGCCGCTCGAAGATACGCGCATGCAAAAGAAGTCCAGCGCCAAGATGATCGAGATGACCGAGTTGCAGTGGGAGTTTTTCTTTACCTGCTGGAAGTACAACGTGGAATTCTGGAAGGGCGACCGCAAGCGCCTGAACGCAAAGTTTACAATCGGCGCTCCGATTTATTACCAGAAACTGGGCAAGCGTTTGTTTGGCAACGTAATCAAGTATCCGTTGGCGCGTTTTGCCGGCGCGCCCGAACGACTGCTGCGCAAACATCTGTATCTCGACTTCACCGGCCACGCGCGTAATCCCGCGGGCATGAAACCGTTCGAAGGCGAAATCCTGCCGGGGTTCACAAACGTGCGCGAGAGAGGCCTCAACCTGATCGACGCTAGTGAGTTACATCACTTGCAATCTTCGATCGCTTCCTCGGGTGCGACGTCAGTATCGGGCGACTAAGTCAGATTACATCTGGTGTTTGATAATCATGCTGGCGAGGCGATCGGCGATGACCGGATCGATGGCCTTAAGTTTTTCCTGTTGCTCGAGGGCCTTGGCGGTGTTGCCAAGCATGAGGTTGCTGATTGCGTAGTTGAAATAAAACGAGGGCTCCTGGGGAGACAGTGAAATCGCTTTTTCGTGAAGTGGAATAGCTTCCTTCGCGCGCCCACCCTTTGAAAGTGTTACCGCTAGGCCGTCATACGCGAGTGCGTACTTCGGATTGTTCTTAATCAAATTCCGAAACACAAATTCCGAGTAGCGAAAGTTCTTCATGCGATCGTAAGTGATCGCCTGGTTGTACTTCGCTTTCAATAATGTCGAGTCCAGCCCCACCGCTTTGTTGAAAGCTTCAATCGCTCGCGGAAATTGTTTCGACTCACCCAGCGCTTCACCCAAACCGTTCCAGGCTTCAGCGTAATTTGGATTGAGTGTGCTCGCACGTTCGTAAGCGAGTTGCGCGTTGCCAAACTTCCGTTGCGCCATCTGCACGTTGCCGATTAGGTAACTCGCGACCGCCGCCGTTTCAGGCTTATTAGCCGATAGAGCTATGACGCGATTGAAAGCGGAAATGGCTTCGTCAAATCGGCCCGCCTGTTGTGCGTCCTGACCCGCAGCAAGTAGCTTGTCGACGTCAGACACCGACGCATTGTTCACCCCATTTTTGACTGCCGGCGGCTTGCCGGTCACCCTCAACCTGCTTGCAGCGGGTTGCTGTGCAAACCCCTGAAAACAAGGCAATGCGACCACTGCGCCTGCTAACCACAGCCGCATCACAATTGCCCCAGCCTTTACGCTTGCTTGTCCCAATGAATGCATGCTAAAAGAGTGCCCCTTTCAAACTAAACGGGTAATCAACGGGAAAAATTGGAAACACGTGCGGATTCCTATTTTTCTTATCACCACAACGTGTTGATGGGAAATCGTCAAGGAGGACTACCGCCCATGCGTAAGCTATTTTTGCTTTTCGCGATCATCCTGGTCTGTGCCCCGGCTGGCTTTGCCCAGAGCGGCTACTCAGATTGGGAATTCTTTGTTGGTTACGCTCACGAGCGTGCCAGTAACGGAGCCGACCGGCTCGATGCGCGCGGGCGCATCATTAACCCAAACGGCAGCACCCAACGCGCGGATTTCGTATCCAAGCGCATACCCTATAACGGCGTCACCGCAGAAGTGGTTGCCAACGTCCATCGCAACATCGGACTGGTGACGAACTTCTCAGCAACTTACGCGAATACGACTTTCGTGGATGCGTTAACTGGCCGGCAGTTTAATGCGCGCCTGTCGCGCTACACCTTGCTGTTTGGACCACGTTACAACTGGCGCAACTCTTCGCGCTTGATTCCGTTTGCGCATGCGCTGTTCGGCATCAATCGTTACCAGGCGAAATTCCGCAACAACGATTTTACCTGTCCGGACACCAGCGACACTGCGTTTGCGATGGCGCTTGGTGGCGGTCTCGACATTCAGGCAACGAAGCATGTCGATATTCGCGCGATCCAGGTGGACTACTTGCCGGTGTTTCGTAATGGTCACCGCGAAGACGGTCTGCGGTTCTCGGCAGGCGTGAAGATCAAGTAGCGCTTACTTCAGTTTTAACTTTTGGCGCTGGTCGAAGAAGTTGGACCAGGCGTTTCCATTCCTCTTGAGCAGGGCAGGAACATTTTTGACTGTGAAGTCAGAAATCTTCACGCCCTGCTCAATTTGTTTCCAGGTCAGCGGCATCGAAACGGTCGCTCCGGGTTTGGCACGCGCTGTAAAGACTGCGGCCAGACTTTTGCCACGCGCGTTCTGCATCCAGTCAACATAGACCTGATCGCGCTTGCGCTTGTCGATGCTTCTCTCAACCGTGGCTATCTTCGGCGCGCGATTGGCAATCTCAGTCGCCAGCAAACGCGAGAACTCCGCCACTTTTGCATACTCATTTGTCGGGTTTAGCGGCAGGTAAATGTGAATTCCTGACGAGCCGGACGTCTTGGGAAATGCGTTCAAACCAATCTCGTCGCAAACCTGCTTGCACAACAAGGCAACCTGCAAAACATTTGCCCACGGCGCTTTTTTCGGATCGAGATCGATCGCGAGCCAGTCAGGTTTGTCCAATTTCGCAGTCGTTGAATGCCACGGATGCTGTTCAATACTTCCCAGATTCACGAAATGCAGCAGCGATGCGGTCGTCGTATAAACCGCATAATCCAGTTCGCGGCCCTGTTGATTTACCAATCTGACGGTCTTGATAAAAGCCGGCGCGCTTTCGAGGTCCTGCTGAAAAAACATTGGCGCCTTAATGCCGCGCGGCCAGCGCTGCAAAATGGCGGGCCGATTTTTTAGAAAAGGCAGGATGTGATCGCTGACCTTCAGGTAGTAACTTAGCAACTCAAACTTGGTGATTTTTTCATCAGGCCAATAGACGCGATCAAGACTGGTTACTGATACTCGCTCGCCTCCCAGCGCCAGGGTTAGATTTCCTTTAGGATTTTTGAGTGCAAGAAATTCGTCGGCCGTAATGCCAGGTGAGTCTGTTGGGCGCGAACATTTGACCGTGCCGGCTTTGGTTGCGGGTTTTTTGTGAGCTACCACCCCTTGATCCTCGCTTTACCCTCAATCGTCATAGCCGTTGGGATGCGCCTGCAGCCATTTCCAGGCTGACTCGATGATGACGCGCAAATCCTGGAATTGCGGTTTCCAGCCAAGCTCGCGCTTAATCTTTTCCGAACTCGCAATCAGGACTGCCGGATCGCCGGCGCGTCTGGGCGCGACAGCAGCGCGAATCTCTTTTCCGGTGACCTCGCGTGCCGCTCCTATCACCTCGTTGACACTGTACCCGGCGCCGCCGCAGCCAAGATTGTAAGTGCGGCTGTTCTGGTCCAACGCACCAAGCGCGAGGATGTGCGCGCGTGCCAGATCGATCACATGAATGTAGTCGCGCACGCAGGTGCCGTCAGGCGTTGGATAATCATCGCCATAAACCTGGATCGCGTTGCGCGTACCGGCGGCGGCCTGCAAGGCAATCGGAATCAAGTGACTTTCCGGATCGTGATCTTCGCCACACTTTTCGCTGGCGCCGGCGGCGTTGAAATAGCGCAGCGCTGCATAACGCAGACCGTACGCTTCGTCGTACCAACGCAGGGCGCGTTCAAAAGCGAGTTTCGATTCGCCATACGGATTGGTTGGCCGATTCGGATCAGTCTCTTCGATGGGCTGCTTGTCGGGTTCGCCGTAAGTTGCTGCGGTTGAGGAGAAAACCAGGCGGCTAACACTGGTTTCGCGCATTGCTTCAAGCAAGTTCAAGCCGGCGATTACGTTGTTTTGATAATACTTTGCCGGGTGTTCGCATGATTCACCGACCAGCGAATCAGCGGCCATATGAATTACGGCCTCTATGCGATGAGTTGATAATGTTTGGGCCAACTTTGCTTTGTCCGCCAGGTCGGCATGAACAAAATCAGCAGGCGCCAGGACCGCTTGGCGATGGCCTTTTTGCAGGTTGTCATAAACGACCACGTCATGGCCGTCTCGCAGTAGTTCTTCAGTAACGACGCTGCCAATGTATCCCGCGCCGCCGGTCACCATCACTCGCATATTTATGAAAGTCTCTTAGGTATGAGCAACTTTTGGTTGCACCGTCGCTGAGTTCGTAGGGGCTGAGTCAGAGGGCGCGTAATAGAGAATGCGGTTGCAGTTGTCGCAAGTAACAACTTCATCGCTACGCCTGACCTGGGCCATTGCCTGCGGTCTTAGCGCCATGAAGCAAGCCATGCACGCGCCGTTGCGAGCCTCGGCCACCGCCACGCCATCGCGAATGCGCGCGCTGATGCGGGCATACAGCGAGGCCATGTGTTTGGGCAGTTCATTCAGCAAGCGCTCGCGTTCGCTGCGGCTGGTTGCAACTTTCTCAGCCTGGAGTCGCGTCTCTTCGTCAAAAGTCTTCAGGCGCGCTTCGCGATCAGAATTCAGTGAAGCAATTTCATCAGCGCGTTCGCTAAGCGAGCCTTCCGCCTTCTCAGACGCTTCCATCTGCTCGAGCACTTGAGTCTCCAGCGCGGAAATTTGTTTGCGCGCGGCATCGGCTTCGCGGATCGCAGCGGTGTATTCGTCCTGCTTTTTTGAAGACATCAAATTGCGTTCGGCGCGTTCGGCGCGCGCTCGCTGTTCCGCAATTTCATTTTCGAGGTGAGAACGCGAGTGCCGGGCTTCGTCGCGGCTGGTTTCCAGCGCCCGAATTTCAAAGGCGCGCTGATCGAATTCTGCTTCGATCTCAGCGCGCCTTTTGGGTATCGCTTCCAGTTCTTCTTGTAGTCTTCTTATGCTTGTATCCAGTTTTTGTAGAGCGACTAATTGCAATAATTCCGCTTTCACTCTTTATGCTCTCCTTAAAAGAACGGGGCCAATCTTTGTATGAATCAACGCGATCATCAAGCGGATTATCGGGCATTGGCGGCCTGCGCGCAAGTCAGCCGGCGCGAGTCAGCTTTTTCTAAAGAAGATCGCCAAAAATGTGCTGCAACAACACGGTTACGGCGATCGCAGCGGTCTCGGCTCGCAGCTTTCGCCCGCCCAGAGTGACGATGGCCCAACCTGCGGCGCGCGCGGTGGCGATTTCTTCGTCGCTCCATCCACCCTCCGAGCCGACCAGGGCAGTCATAGGATCCGCACCCCCGAGACTCTGCTTGGTTTGCACTAGCGACTGGCCGGCCCGTTCGGAAAACATTAGACGGGGGCTGCCGTCACCTTGTGTTTCGATAAGCGATGCGAAAGCGATCACGCTGGCGACGTTGGGCACGACGGCGCGTCCCGATTGTTTCGCAGCCTCCAGCGCGATTCGCTGCCAGCGAGTGACACGCTTGTTCGCGTCGGCTTCGTCACGCAAACGAATGTCAGCGTGCTTTGTCGTAACCGGCACAATGCTGGTAACTCCCAGCTCAGTTGCTTTTTGCACAACCAGATCAAACTTCTCGCCTTTGAGCAGCGCCAGGGCCAGCGTTAGCTGCAACTGAGATTCGGGACGTGCAGGTTCAACTTCGCGGATTATCTGCAGACGGGCGTTATCCCGCCGGCTTTCCTCGATGCAGCTAAGAAACTCTTTTCCTTCACCATTGAAGACGTACACCTCGTCGCCAGTTTTGAGGCGCAGGACTTCGCGCAGATGGCGCGCTTCGCCGGCAACAAGAGTCACCGAGTTTTGCGAGTCATCAAAAGCGGTTGGTGGTGCGTAGAATCTGCGACGCGTCATTGGAAGTGGCCCAGACTTTAGTCTGTGGCGTGGAACGTTGGCACAGACTGAAGTCTATGCCACTAACCTGCACAGACCAAAGTCGATGCAACACAAAGTCTGTCACACGATTAGCGCAACCCATTCGCCGTCACTCATGATTTCCAACGGCTCGGATACGCCGAATTCATGAAGGCGCGTGCGCACATCTTGCAACTGCACGTCAAGAATTCCGGAAAGGACTAAGTGTCCACAAGTTGCGCCGATGAGCTGCGGCAGTAGCGAACCAATCACGTCTGCTGTCAGATTCGCGCAAACAAGATCCGCGGACGCCGTTGTCTCGTCAACCGAAGCGGCCCGAAAATCAATATTGGCTCCCACATCGTTTAGGCGGGCGTTCTCGGCGGCTATTTCAACGGCCTGCGCGTCCGTGTCGACAGCTTGGATACGCGCGTCAGGAAAAAGTTTAGCCGCCGCAATGGCAAGAATCCCCGTGCCGGTGCCAACGTCGAGAAAACTTCCGCCGGCAAAATATTTTTCGATTGCCGCCAAGCACAAACGCGTTGTTTCGTGCGTGCCCGTACCGAACGCCATGCCCGGCTCAATCCGAATAACGATTCGATTGCTCTGCGCAACTTCGGCCCAGGGCGGCGCAATAATGAACCGTTCACCAACGGCGACAGGCTGCCAACTCTTCTTCCATTCGCCCAACCAGTCCTGGTCGGCGACTTCGCGAACGTTCAGCTCGCGTGCCGAAGATGTCGGCAACTCATAAATTCGTAACGCTTCGGCCAGCATGCTGCGCACAACTTCACGTTCAGGCGGCGCGTCGAAATAAGCCGATACGGTCAACAGGCCGTCTGCCCGCTGGTTGGTTTCCGTGCCCAGAGCTCCAGCTTCCATCAGTGCATATTCAACCGCTTCACGCGCTTCCTGAGTCACGACAACATCGAGCGCGCACCAACTGCGGTTTACCTGGATTGGGGTAGCCATAGGTCCAGAATTAGAAATTTCCATCGAGGCGGAATACTCACCCGGCAGTAGCAGCGAAGTTGAGACAAGCGTGGTCTAATTAATGCCCATATCGTCGAGAAGGTTTTGCTTGTCGCGCCAGTCCTTTTCGACTTTGACGAACAACTCGAGGTGACAGCGATGTCCGATCAGGCTTTCAATATCAGCGCGCGCCTGGATGCCGATTTCTTTCAAGCGCGCGGCGCCTTTGCCGATCACGATCTTTTTCTGTGTAGTTCGCTCGACGAAGATCGCGCAGTGGATGCGGGTGAAGTCTTCCCGTTCCTCGTCCCACTTCTCCACCACCACCGCCGTCACATAAGGAATTTCTTCCTGCGTCGCCTGCAAAATCTTTTCGCGCACGATCTCCGCCGCCATCGTGCGCACTGATTGGTCCGTCAACTCATCTTCGCCAAACATAGGCGCGCCGGGCGGCAGATGTTTGATCATCATTTTTTGCAGGACATCGATCTCTTTTCCGCGCAAGGCCGAGATGGGAATCAGCTCGGCCCACTGATACTCGTTGCTATACCATTCGATCAGCGGCAACAGCGCGGATTTATCTTTAAGTTTGTCAGTCTTGTTGAGCAGGAGCAGGGCGGGCTTTTGGGAGCGCTGGACCAGTTCCAGCACAAACTTGTCGCCACTACCCGTCGAGACTGATGCGTCACGAATCAGACAAACAAGATCCACACCGAGCAGCGCATCCTGAACGGTTGCCATCATGCGCCGGTTCATTTCATAACCGGGCCGGTGCACGCCGGGCGTGTCGACTAAAACAATTTGACCTTCCGGTTGGGTGATTACTCCCTGGATGCGGAAACGCGTTGTCTGCGGCTTATCGGAAACCGCGGCAATTTTTTGTCCGATGAGCGCGTTCAGCAACGTCGACTTGCCGGCGTTCGGTCTGCCGACAAGCGCGACGTAACCACTGCGGAACTCGCGTGTCTGGGAATTCGCTGTCATA
The DNA here is from genome assembly GCA_031371765.1 of Blastocatellia bacterium. GTDB lineage: Bacteria > Acidobacteriota > Blastocatellia > Pyrinomonadales > Pyrinomonadaceae > PSRF01. The sequence goes on along the minus strand of JANMKA010000101.1, from coordinate 3,200 downwards.
AAAACTTGGCCTTGGGTTGTTTAGCTTGAGGGACCGATGAGATCCACCTCAAGCTTTGCTACCTATCAGGTCGGGAAGGGTGGCTTGCCCCCGCTCGCGCGCCATTGGTTGCAGCCGAGAGTAGTGGTCAAGTTGAGCTATGCCTAGCCAGGTTGTCGCAACCGTTGCCAGAGCGGGGGCAAGCCACCCTTCCCGACCTGCGAATTTACATCGATCTCTTTTGGGTCCCACCAGGTCTCTATTGCGCGTAACCCGACGTTCGGAGATGGGCTCTAATTTCCGTTCGCTTTCTCGACGAATATTTGAACCAGATTAATCAGAGTCTGGGTGCTCTTCTCCAGGCCACCGCGCGAATTGAATTCCAGCTTGCCGTGGAAATTCGCTCCGCCCGTGAACAAGTTCGGCGTCGGTAAATTTCTGAACGTCAGGTTTGAACCATCAGTACCGCCGCGCACGGCCAGCATGTAAGGCTTAACGCCGGCGCGTTTCGCCGCCTCGATCGCGTTGTCAGTCAACTCGGGATAGTTCTTCAGCACTTCCTTCATGTTCTTATAGCTTTCTTTAACCTCAAGGGAAACTTTGACGTCAGGAAACCTAGCCTGCGTCTGGGCCACCATATCGCGCAGAAGTTTTTCTTTTGCGTCGAGTCCGCTCATATCGAAATCACGCAGCAATATCCTGACGCTCGACTTCTCCGTATCAACGACGCCCGTATAAGGATGAACAAAGCCCACTCGGCCCTCGGTCGTTTCCGGCAACATGTCGTGGGGAAACCGTCCCAAAAAATCGCCCAGCGCGTAGACCGAGTTGATCATGATCCCTTTGGCGGTGCCCGGATGTGTGCTCTTGCCAAGGAAAGTAACGGTCGCCTGGCGGGCGCTCCAGGTTTCGTTGGCAATCTCGCCGAGTGATTCACCGTCAACGGTGTAGGCGAACTTTGCGCCGAAACCTGTCACGTCAAACTTATCGATGCCGCCACTCACTTCTTCGTCCGGGGTGAATGCGACCGCAATGGTGCCATGTTTCAGTTGCGGATTTTGCATGAAGGTGTCGACCATGGTCAGGATTTCGGCAATGCCTGATTTGTCGTCGGAACCAAGCAAAGTGGTGCCGTTGGCAGTGATGATGTCATCGCCAATCAATTCTTTCAGCACGGGACTCTTGGCGACCGTGATCACCTGCGTCGGATCTTTCGGCAGCACAATGTCGCCGCCCTGGTAGTTTTTGTGGATTATGGGAGTGACGTTTTCGCCGGAGACTGCGGGCGAAGTATCCATGTGCGAAATGAATCCGATGACCGGGACCCTGGAGTTGTCAGCGAGATTTCCCGGCACCGTTGCGTAAACGATTCCGAATTCACTGACGCGCACATTCTGGGCGCCAATTTCTTTCAACTCTTTCACCAACAAGTTAGCGAGGTTAAGTTGCTTTTTAGTGCTGGGAATGGTCGGTTGATCTTCCGCTGATTGCGTGTCGATCTTTGCATAGCGAAGGAAGCGATCGAGCGCGGTTTCTTTAGGCGGCCTGAGGCTTTGGGCCGGCGCCGACACGACCACAAATAAACCGAGAATGAGTGCACAAGCTGATTTCATTTCCTTACTCCTCAGGGTTCTTAAAATGGGGGAAATGGAAGAGAGACCTAAGATAACCAAGGATGCTGCGAATGCAAAGCGGGCTGCCTCGCGACTCAAAAATCGGTGGGCCGGGAAGTCAAGGAGAATTTGGCCGCGGATTTGCGCGGATGAACGCGGAAAGAAATAGAGGTGCTGGAACAGCCCGAATTTGTATTCTTCAGATTCGTGTCATCCGGCGTTCATCCGCGGCTAATAAACTATTGATCGTATCCAGCGCCGCTTGCAGCTCGTCGCGTTTCGCATTCAACGTGGTTTCATCCGCAGCGGCGGGAACAAAAATTGGCGGGGCGATCGTAACTCGAGCGCGAGTGAACGGCTTGGGAACCTGGAAACCGTCCCAGCTCTTTTTCGCTTCCCAAAAATGATCCGCGGTAATCGTGAACGGCAAAATCGGTTGGCCGGTCTTTTTCGCCAGCAGTACGGCGCCCATCTTGGCAACGTAGCGCGGACCCTTTGGACCGTCGATTGTAAAAGCCGTGGGACACCCGGCGCGCATCAAGCGTGTCATCTCGATAACGGCTCCGACTGCGCCGCGAGTGCTTGAACCGCGCGCCGCGCCGTAACCGAAGCGCTGAATAAACCGCGCGATGTATTCGCCGTCGAAACTTTGCGACGTCATCACCACGATGCGGCGCTCGCGCCAGAAATACGTCGAGAGAAAAACGCGATTGTGCCAGAAGGTGTAAATCGGAATTCGCCCAGCGCTGGTTGCGGCTTCCCAGTTCTCCCAGCCTTCAACTTGCCAGCGCACCGTGCTGCCGATCAGTTTTATCAAAAAGAAGAAAGCCAGATCGGCGGCGCGAATCAGAAATCTTTTTTTCGCAGGATAGGATGACAGGTCGGCAAATTCATAAGCGCGCGCAATGGTTTGTTCGGTGGGGCGCGCACCTTTGAACTGTTCGGCAGAAGCTTGCATGGTAATCGCTTGAGATCGAATTAAAGTATAGCGAAGTCAGCCGGCAGTCGGCAGTGTGCGGTGGGCAGCAGCTGCAAACTGCTCATTGATACACATCCGCCTCGCCGGGCGGCCGCGTCTTCCAACGTTTGTGAATCCAGAGCCATTGATCTGGATAAAGCCGCACCATGCGCTCGATCGCAGCTGCGAAATTAGCGGTGTTCACTTCAATGTCTTTAGCGTGATCGCCGGTGCGCACTAACTCAACCGGCGGATCGCCGTGAAAAAAGTAACGCCTCTTTTTCCTGTCCCAGACCGCACAGGTCGGTATCACCACCGCGTCGGTCTTCAGCGCCAGCGTCGCAATGCCGGCGGTGGTGCAGGCGAGTTTGCCAAAGAAAGGAACAAAAACGCCTTCATTAGGTTGGGTGTTAAGGTCCGACAAAATGCCGAGCGTGCCGCCTTCGCGCAACACGCGCAACGACTGCCGCGCCGCGCTCTTCTTATCGATCGCGCGGTTGCCAAACCTGGTCCGAATTCCTTCCACCATTTCTTCGATGCGCTCATTGTCGAGCGGACGCACCAGAAAACTAAGTGGATACTCGAGGGCTGACCAACCGAAGCTATGCAGCTCCCAAACGCCCAGGTGTCCCGTCAAAAAGATCACGCCG
>JANMKA010000149.1:0-8945 GCA_031371765.1 Blastocatellia bacterium | reverse complement strand
TTTCGGCTTGCGAGCCATTAGAGTTTTCGCTCCCTTTGCTTCTCAGCCATCAGCTCTTGCAATAAGCCTTTGCCTTTGAACTTGCCGCGCAGACTATGAACAAACTCGCGCGTGATTGGCTTCAGTATGATTTCCTTGGCAATCTCATCCACCTCGATTTGAATGCGGGTTCCTTCCTTTATCCCGAACTTTCGTCTCACTGACGAAGGAATAACGATTTGTCCTTTGGATGTTGCGGTGGTTTCCAATATTAGCCTCCTATCCAACTTATTCGAGAAGTGTATCAATCGAGACAATGTAAGTCAAGAAGAGAAATGTGCTACAAAATCGCGGAATGCTTACGTTCGGTCTTGTGCGGCGCGGTCGCGGCGGGCGACGCGGGTGGCGTAGGCGGCTTCTTCGACGGCATGAGCTACGGCTTCGGCGACGCGTTTGTCGAACACTGAGGGGATGATGTATTCGGGATGGAGTTCAGCGGGGGTGATGATGTTGGCAATCGCATTTGCGGCGGCGAGTTTCATTTCTTCATTGATGCTACGCGCGCGGCAGGCCAGCGCGCCACGAAAGATGCCGGGGAAACAAAGCACGTTATTGATCTGGTTGGGATAGTCGGAACGGCCAGTGGCCATCACCGCCACGAAAGGCGCGGCGTCCTCCGGCATGATCTCCGGCGTCGGGTTGGCCATCGCAAACACAATCGGCTTCGGCGCCATCTGCTTTACGTCTTCCTCATTGATCACACCAGGCACTGACAAACCAAGAAACACATCGGCGCCTTTGATGAGGTCGTGAATAGTTCCCTGCTCTCCTTCAGGATTGGTGGTCGCGGCGTACCACTCCTTCACTTTGTTCATATGTTCCGTGCGGCCGCGATAGAGCGCACCGTGCTGGTCGCAGCCAATAATGTTGCTGACGCCGGCATGCATCACGATTTTCGTGCAGGCAACCCCGGCGGCACCCACGCCGCTGACGACAACTTTGATCCCGCTCATTTCTTTACCGACGATCTTCAGCGCGTTGATTAAAGCCGCGAGCACGACCACCGAGGTGCCGTGCTGGTCGTCATGAAAGACGGGAATGTCGAGCTCTTCTTTGAGTCGATCTTCAATCTCGAAACAGCGCGGCGCGGAAATATCTTCGAGGTTGATGCCGCCGAAAGCCGTGGCAATATTTTTGACGGTGCGCACGATCTCGTCCGGGTCTTTCGTGCTCAAGCAAATCGGAAAAGCGTCGACGCCGCCAAATTCCTTGAACAGCATTGCCTTGCCTTCCATCACCGGCAGGGCAGCGGCTGGGCCAATGTCGCCAAGGCCGAGCACAGCCGTGCCGTCGGTAACGATGGCGACGCAATTCTTTTTGATGGTTAACGGGAAAACTTTTTCCGGATCGTCGTGGATGGCTTCACAGACGCGCGCGACGCCGGGCGTGTAGGCCATCGACAGGTCGGCGCGGGTTTTTAAAGGCATCTTGGAGACGACCTCGATCTTGCCGCCGAGATGCATTAGGAAAGTGCGATCGGAAGTATGCAGGACCTCGATGCCGTCAATATCTTTAACGGCGTTGACGATCTTTTCTTCGTGATCGCTCGAAACGGTGTTGACGGTGATGTCGCGGATGATGTAGTCGCGACCGACGCTGACAATGTCTATCGCACCGATGTCGCCGCCGGCGCGGCCGATGGCGGTGGTGACCTCGCCGAGTGTGCCGGCGCGCGAAGAAAGTTTGACCCGAATGGTCAGGCTGTAGCTATCGGAAGGTGCTCGTTCCATAAGTGCCGTGAAAAGTGAAAAGTGAAAAGTAAGAAGTTCGGCAGATGAACTCTAACCCGGAGGTTAAAAGCTGGCAAATCGCCACTTTTCACGCTTCACTTTTCACTTTTCACTCTTCACCAGACTGTTCTTGATTAGAGTGGCGAGTTTGGGGTCGAGGCCACGCTGGGCAGCGAGTTGCAATGAATGAAGCCCGAGCAGTTCATAAATTTCAAGGGCTTCGGCAAGTTGTTTTGGCGACAGCGCTTTCAGATGACGCCGGACGGTGGCGACGTCGCCGCGCGCGAACGTTCCGGTTAAGGCTTTTTCGGGCGAGGTCTGTTTCAAGTTGTTCACCGTGCTTTGCACCAAGGGGGTCAGGACCTGCTGCGCTTCTTTGGCTTTGAGCCCACATGACACCAGCATTTGCACGGCGAGATCAAACAGCGCAACAAGGTGCGGCGAGGCCATAACCGCAGCAGCGTGATAAAGAGCTTTGCTTTCAGGCTTAATGGTAAAAGCGTGGCCGTTCAAGTCGCGCACAAGCGCTTTTGCGGATCGCACTGCGGCGCTGTCGCCTTCGACACAGAAGAAGGCGCCGCTCAGTGCCTGAGCACCGGCGTGCGGGTCGCTGACGGAAACCAAGGGGTGAACTGAGCCGGTGTGGAAGCCGCGTTTTGCGAGTGGCGCCAGCACTGCTGAAGAGAGCGCGCCGCTGGTGTGCAAAAACGTGCTGCGCTGGCGCGCGCTGCGGCCGAGCATGGCAATGGTTTGCGCGATGCCGGCAATGACGTCGTCAGGCGTAGTTATCAGAACGAGATCGCTGGGCGGCAGTTGTTCAAGTTGATCAGCGCCGAGCGCCAGGGTTTGGGAAGGCAGACCGGAGAGCGCGATGGATTTGCGAGCGTGGGCAGCGCGACGGGCGGCAAGCGCGCGAATCGGGTAGCCCTTGGACGATAGGGCGATCGCCAAGGCGGTGCCCAAACGTCCGGCGCCGATAATCGAGATTGTGGGTTTGGGTTTGGGCATGTGGCCACTCGGTCACTTGAATGTAACGAGAGAAGAGCGGGGGCAAGCCACCCTTCCCAACCTCGAGACGCCGTATCAGCCAGCTCGAATCGAGGACGCCAACCTTTCTGAACTTAAGACTCCCAATCAGCGTCGGTACTGCCGTAAGCAAACGCTTCCGCGGAAATCCAACCGGTTTTTAGGCTTTTGCGAGCGCAGGCATTATAATGGCAGCGTTCCCGCTTATTCCAAAGCAAGTCCTTAAACGGACCGAGCCGGCGCGAAGAGTTTCCCCAATTGCAGACAATCTAGGCGCAACCATGCGGCCGGAATCGGGCATCATAGACTGCGCGTTTGAAAATAGCTAAAACAGCTCACGATTCCCCCGCGAATCGTTATCAGTTTTCGCGCAGAACCACTCAACCCCTGGCGCCTGGAAAGTTTTTTCCCCGGAGTCCTTTTCGGCACGATTTGTTTTGTAGTCTCTGGAGGTTTTTTCAAGATGATCAGCATCTCCCGCGTTACTACTGCTTTCATTCTCGTTTCCGCAATAATCTTAAGTTCTATTGCCGGTTTCGCGCAGACCACACAGACCGTCCCGGCGACTACTAAAACCGAGAGCACTACCCAGCCGCAGGATCAGACTGCCGCAACCGCCACCGCAAAGAATGACGCGAAAAGCACCACCAAGGCGCCCCCTCCACTGCCGGCGAAATCCAACAAGCCGCTTTCGGTCAACGACGATCCGAACATGATCGGGAAGCGCAACATCAATAAAGGCATCATCGCCAAGATGAGCGGCTCGACGGAAAAGGAAGTGCGGATGGGTCGTGAGCTGGCGGCGGAAGTCGATCGCCAGGCAAAGTTTATCGACGATCCGATGATCACGGAATATGTGAACCGCGTCGGCCAGAACATTGTGTTGCACTCAGACGCGAAGGTTCCCTTTACGATCAAAGTGATTGATTCAGACGAAGTTAATGCTTTCGCCTTGCCGGGCGGATTTTTCTACGTCAATAAGGGTTTGCTTTTGGTAGCGGACAATGAAGCCGAGGTCGCGGGCGTTATGGCCCATGAAATCGGACACGTGGCGGCGCGGCACGCGGTTGAGAATCAGACCAAGGCCAGCCTGCTGGAATATTTGGCGATGGGTGGATCGATTTTTCTGGGCGGCATTCCCGGAATGATTTATCAGAACACCGCCGGCTTGGGACTGTTGGGCATCTTCATGAAATTTAGTCGTGGCGCCGAAGAAGAAGCTGACCGGCTTGGCGTGCAGTATATGTGGGCCGCGGGTTACGATCCGACGGCGATGGCGACGATGTTTGAAAAGTTGGAAGCAAAGAATAAAAAAAAGCCGGGCGTGATCGCGAAAGCGTTTTCGACGCACCCAGCGCCTCCCGAACGACGCGCTGCGGCGCTCTCGCTGGCCGCGCGTTTTCCGGAACATGATGAGTATGTGATCAGCACTTCGGAGTTTCAGCGGGTGAAGGCGAAGCTGTTGCGGCTTTCGAATGCCAGAGCCTCGAGTACCGGAGCGCTGCCGAGCGCCGATGATGGCGCGCCGGGACGTCCAACGCTAAAACGACGGCAGCCGACTCCGGACGAGACGACTACAAATCCGGACGGCAGCGAGCAGAAACCTGCTGAGAAGCAGGAGCCGCCGAAGTTGAAGCGGCAGGACAGCACGACGACTCCTCCACCACAGTAATAGGTGTCAGGCATCGGGTGTCAGGTATCAGGGTGTGGGACTCAACAATCCCGCACCCTTTTAGTTTGCACACGGGAATGGGTCTCAGGAATAGGGATCAGGGTGGTCGAGTCTTAGGTCATCAAACCGAAAGGGTGTTACACCTAGTACCTGGCACCCGACACCGCGACGCCCGACACCCTCCTCCCGCCCTCGCCTTGACACTCTTTTTACCGTTCGGTATTCTAACCGTTCGCGTTTTATTCCCTGAAAACAGAGATAGTTAACCATGTCAACTTACTTTCCCAGCGGCAAGGATCTCGCTGGACAACGAAAATGGTACGTAGTGGATGCGGCGGGTCAAACCGTCGGGCATTTGGCATCCGAAGTCGCCTCAATCCTATCGGGTAAACGCAGTCCGCGCTGGACCCCGTTCATGGATGTTGGCGACCACGTGATTGTGATCAATGCGCGCAAGGCTGTGTTAAAGGGCGCGAAAGCCCAACAGAAATTGTATCGCCGCCACACGCTGTATCCCGGCGGCTTGCGCGAGGTGACTGCCGAGGAGATGTTTGCGAAGCGGCCGGACCGCGTGATTAGTCTCGCCGTCCAGGGCATGCTGCCGAAAACCAAACTCGGCAAAGCGATGGCGAAGAAATTAAAAGTCTACGCCGACGCCGATCATCCGCACACCGCCCAACGCCCCGAAGTTCACACGCTCACCACCCGATAACAAACGAGAGTTAATCAAGAGGACGAGATATAGCTGTGGCTGATATTCAATACTACGGAACCGGACGACGAAAGACCTCGACGGCGCGCGTTTATCTGCGCGCGGGCGACGGCGCAGTGAAGATTAATCGCAAACCGTTTGAGCAGTACTTCCCCAACGAGACGCTGCGCATGATCATTCGCCAGCCATTGCAGTTGACGGAAACGACGGGCAAGTTTGACCTGCTGGTCAACGTCAAGGGTGGCGGCCCCGCGGGCCAGGCCGGCGCAATTCGTCACGGCGTTACGCGAGCGCTGATGGAATACAACAGCGACCTGCGACCGGCGCTAAAAGCGGCGGGACTGGTCACTCGCGATCCGCGCATTAAGGAACGTAAGAAGTACGGACAGAAGGGCGCTCGCAAGCGCTTCCAGTTCTCGAAACGCTAAACATTTCCGATTGCCGGTTGCCGATTGCCAATTGAAAACCCGATGAAGTTTTTCAATCGGCAATTGAAAATCGAAAAGCGGCAATCAGTTAAGTCCATTGCCACAACTCGGATTGGTTGCTCTTAACAATCAGGAGCGCAGAATTGTGGTGAGTACATTAAACCAGTTCACAAAGGAGATTACGGTTTGGTTTCGGTTACGATGAAAGAATTGCTGGAGGCTGGCGTACATTTCGGCCACCAGGTACGGCGCTGGAATCCCAAGATGAAGGAATACATCTTTGGCGAGCGCAACGGCATTTACATTATTGATCTGCAAAAGACGCAGCGGATGTTTCGCGACGCGATCGCATTTGTGACGAATGCCATCGCCGAAGACAAAGGCAAGACGGTGCTCTTTGTAGGCACCAAGCGCCAGGCTCAGGAGGCAGTGCGCGAGGAAGCGGAACGCTGTGGCCAATATCACGTCAACCAGCGCTGGCTGGGCGGTCTGCTGACAAACTTCCAAACAGTTCAGAAGTCGATCAAGCGCCTCAAAGATCTGGAAGCGATGCAGACTGACGGGCGTTACGAGAAGCTGACCAAGAAGGAACGCATTAAGCTCGACCGCGAACGCGAGAGTTTGAACAAGAACCTGTCCGGCATTAAGTCGATGAACCGCCTGCCTGACATCGTTTTTATTATTGACGTGCGCAAGGAAGAGATTGCGGTTGCTGAAGCAAATCGTTTGGGAATTCCAATCGTCGCGGTGGTAGACACCAATTGCTCGCCGGAAGGAATCGATTACGTTATTCCCGGCAACGACGATGCGTTGCGCGCGGTGCGCTTATTCGCTTCACGGATTGCTGATGCAATCGTCGAAGGCCAACAGATAGCGACTGAAGGCGGCGTGGTGGAGCAAACTGGCGAAGAAGCTGCGGGCGGCGAAGCAGCGACGAGCGATACCGGCGATCAAGGTACTGTCGCAGAAGCTGCCGCTGAGACGGCGCCCGAGACCGCCGCTCCCGAGGCCGTTGATACGGTTTCACCTGCAGCAACTTCTGCAGCGCCGGAAGACGCTCAGGCGAATGCGCCCGGAGACGCTGCTGTTGAAGCCAACACAGAGTCAGTAGTCGCAGCAAGCTGACGGCAAGATTTAATTTTTTTACTTAACGGCGAGCGCAGCCTTCAAAGCGGGACTCCCGCCGGGCTGCGTTTTTTGCTGAAAGTAGCACAGACTTTAATCTGTGTTCTTGTCAGTACCGCCTGCGGTAGCGGGTGGGTTCCTGGTCTTCGACAAGCTCAAATTTGTCGAACAGAAAACTAATCGGAGAGACGTGTAATCATGGCAGACATTACAGCAGCAGCAGTGAAACAGCTCCGGGAAAAAACCGGCGCGGGCATGATGGAGTGCAAAAACGCGCTGGTGGAAGCTGAAGGTCAGGAAGAGCGCGCGATCGACATTCTGCGCAAACGCGGTTTGGCGTCGGCTAAAAAACGCGAAGGACGCATTGCTGCCGAAGGCATCGTCGGTTCGTACATTCATATGGGCGGCAAGGTTGGCGTGTTAGTCGAAGTCAATTGCGAGACGGATTTCGTCGCACGTGGCGACGAGTTCCAGCAGTTAGTTAAGGACATTGCCATGCACGTCGCGGCGGCCGAGCCCCGTTACGTGTCGCGCGAGGACGTGGTCGCGGCCGACCTCGAAAAGGAACGCGAGATCGCTCGCGCCCAGGCCAAGAACGATCCCAAGAACGCAACCAAGCCCGATCAGGTGATCGATAAGATCGTCGAAGGCCGGCTCAATAAGTTTTATGAAGAGTCGGTCCTGCTAGACCAGCCTTTCGTCAAAGATCCGGCCAAGACTGTGGCTGAGTTGGTGACCGAAAAGGTTGCCAAAACCGGCGAGAAGATTACAATTCGGCGGTTTACTCGCTACAAGATGGGCGAAGGTTTGGAGCGACGCGAAGAAGACTTTGGCAGCGAAGTAGCGTCGATGGTCAGTTAAGGGCGAAGTGCTGATTGCGAAGTACTGACGGACGTCGCCGCGACGATTCGTACCAAGAAGCAAACGAAAAACATGAGTGCCACTGGAACTAACACCGACAAGTCCGCGCTTACTTATAAGCGTGTGCTGCTGAAGATTTCGGGCGAAGCCCTGATGGGCGAGCAGAACTACGGCATTGACGTCGACGTCGCCCACATGGTCGCCGAACAACTCAAGGCCGTGCATGAAATGGGCGTGCAGATAGCGGTGGTAGTTGGCGGCGGCAACATTTTTCGCGGCGTTTCCAAAAGCGCCGGCAACATGGACCGTTCAGCCGCCGACTACATCGGCATGCTGGCGACTGTTATGAACGCGGTCGTGTTGCAGGACGCGCTTGAAAAGGTCGAGGTACAAACGCGCGTCATGTCGGCCATCGACATTCCGCAGTTGGCCGAGCCTTTCATCAGGCGACGCGCGGTACGGCATCTCGAAAAAGCTCGCGTAGTAATTTTCGCTGCCGGCACCGGCAATCCTTATTTCACGACCGACTCGGCCGCGGCATTGCGGGCGCTGGAAATCAAAGCCGACATCATTTTGAAAGCAACCAAGGTCGAGGGCATTTACTCTGCCGATCCGATGTTGGACTCGACTGCCACGCGTTACGATTGCATCACCTACCAGGAAGTGCTCGAGCGACAGTTGAAGGTCATGGATGCTTCCGCAATTTCGCTTTGCATGGACAACAATTTGCCGATCATTGTTTTCAACATGCGCCAGCCGGGAAACATCACGCGGGTGCTGTCTGGCGACGCAAGCGTTGGCACGAGAGTATCTGTAAATAAATAGTTTCTAGTTCCGAGTTTCGAGTTTCGAGTTTTTCTGCGGAATTTCGGCTTTAGATGTTTAGGGGTTGAAGCATGCCCTTCGGCCCGACGTCGAAACTTGAAACTCGAAACTCGAAACTTTCTGGAGTAGCTCATGAGCGAAAAAGACGTTATCAAAGAGACGAAACCGCGCATGGACACGGTCATCGAAGACTTTCGTCGCAAGCTTTCAACCGTGCGCACCGGACGCGCCGCGATCAGTTTGCTCGACTCGGTGATGGTTGATTACTACGGCACCATGACGCCGCTGAACCAGATGGCCTCGGTGCATGCCCCCGAAGCGCAAACGCTGACCGTGCAACCGTGGGACCAGACACAGGTTCCGGCTATTGAAAAAGCAATACGCGCTTCGGATCTCGGTCTGAACCCTTCAAACGACGGCAAGCTGGTGCGCATTCCCATTCCGCCGCTGACCGAAGAGCGCCGCAAGCAACTGGCGAAACAAGTCCACGAAATCGCCGAGGATCATCGCACCGCCGTTCGCAACAT
>JANMKA010000091.1:0-2252 GCA_031371765.1 Blastocatellia bacterium | reverse complement strand
GGAACCCAATCGAAGGTGGTGAGAATCAGGTCGACCATTGCCTCAACGTGCTTGGCGAAGTTATTCAGAATGGCTTGCCAACCCTGCCGCTGCTGTTCGATCGGATTTTGAGTTTCAGCGTCGAAAGTGGAGCGCACCGTTACCCCATTTGCACCCGGCAAAAACTCGACCGCGCCAGTACGATCACCGAAGGAATACTCAATGAGTTTTTGCGGCACGATCTTGGTATAGGTTCCGGCGAAGTCAAAGCCGAAGCTGCCATCTTTAGCCTCCATGCGCGATGAGAACGCCCCGCCTTCACGCAAATCTACAGTGGATTGGGTGGTGTGCCAATCGTCGGACGCGGTATTCCATTGTTTGATGTCGTCCGGCGTGGTGTAAGCGCTCCACACCTTGCTGATAGGTGCATTGACGATGGTTTCAACAGTGATTTTCATAGCGTGACTCCTTTGCCGATTCGAGGCTAGTTGACGATAGGATTAGTCGTTAAGTAGGAGCACTCTGTGTAGATGAACAATTTTACCCCTCACCACTAGACGTTCCAAATACGCCGAAATCGACAATCACGAACTACTTTTTTAGCTGTTTTAAAAAACTGGGCAAGTTGGTGTCCCGGACATGCGAGGAGCGGAAATGCGATGCTCGTAATTCACCGCCCGAGAGCGGCCTTTGCCGCTCGCTTCACGCAACTGGTCGGAGGCCGGCGATGCATTACACGCCATGCACTGGAAAATGCAGGCGGCGCGGACGCAACTCCGTGAAGCCAACGTATCCGTTGCGGAGTTGGCAGGCCGCCTTGGCCACGATTCCGAAGCGGCGTATAAGCGGGTTATCGGTAGGTCGCCCGGCGCAGCGCGTCGAAATGACGACCAACCGGAAAATTTCACGCCTTAGCTAACCAGTCGGCAAGTTTTTCAAATGTGCCGCCGTTGCCTTGTTCAAGCGATCCAGAAGAACATAGCTCGTCGAAGAATTTTCGTTCTTCTATCGTTTCACCAAAGGGTTCCGCCCGCAGCACTACTGTAGTTGTTCCATCACGCTCCGTGAACGTCACGGTGTTTTCAATTTCCAGCGGGCAGACTTCGCTAAAGGGCGCTCGCGCGATGCCGCACTTTTCGTTCGAGAACGAATTGAGCCAAACGATGCGTTCCGGCGCAATGATTTCACGGTAGTTAAATCGTCCCCACATCGCGGACGCGCCTTCGAATTTCATCGCGTAGTGAAAGAAGCCACCCGGCCTGAACTCTAAGCGGGGAGTCTCAACGGTGCACCCTTTCGGTCCCCACCAATGTTTAAGTTGGTCGGCTTCGCTCCACGCTTTCCATACCCGGTCGCGCGGCGCTTTGAACACACGCGTCATCTCGAACATCGATTTCCCGCTGGTCGTTCCGTCATTTGCGGCCATTTCTCTTTCCTTTCATTGAGGTTGACTTGGTGGTGTGCAAAAACGCATCGAGCCGGTCGAAACTTTCTTCCCAAAGGTTGCGATACGACTCGACCCAGTTCGCGACTTCTTTCAGCGGGGCAACTTCTATTCGACATGGCCTTGTTTGCGCCGCGCGACTGCGCGATATCAAACCCGCACGCTCGAGCACCTTCAAATGCTTTGAAATCGAGGGCTGGGTCAGGTCGAAGGGTTCTGCGAGTTCATTGACGGTCGCCTCGCCGGAGGTTAGCCGCGCGATGATTGCCCGGCGGGTCGGATCAGCGAGCGCGGCGAACGCTCTGTTGAGGTTTTCTGATGCCATTACATCTCCATTCAGTTATATTCACTATAAGTAATATAATGGAGTTGTCGACGAACGTCAACTGCGGCAGGCTCGCCTCTTGTTTAGACTGCCAGGAAGCGGACGGCCACGACCGTCAACTCAGGGTCGTTTGAAGCATCTGAGTTTCCCGATAGTAGTCGGACACTGTATGTAAGCCAAAATCCAAACTTCGACAGATGCCTGGAGAGGCAAGCAGGGAGCGGCTCCCAGGCCGATTTCTGTTAAGATTTCGGGCCTGGGTGGGGTAAAATAAATCGCATGTGCAATCCTGATTCGGATGCGCTATCGCGCAAAGCAATTTCGATACCGTGGGCGTCGGCGATACGCTTGACCATCGCCAAGCCCAAACCGCCGCCGACACCTGCGCTGCCTTCGCGACGATAGAAACGGTCGAACACGCGTTGCCGTTCGGCTTCGGGAATCCCCGGCCCGGTGTCGCTGATCTCCAGGAACACCGTGGTATTTTCTTGCGCCAGCACCACG
>JANMKA010000090.1:0-37490 GCA_031371765.1 Blastocatellia bacterium | reverse complement strand
GCTGAAACTTGAGTTATTCAGACATCCTTTTATCGTCACGTTAGGAAGCGGCTGCCCGTTGGTGTCTTTCACCGTCCCGGAAAGAATCCGGTTCTGAATAACAATATCCCGGACTGTATCCTGACTTAGCGTGAGCGTCGTACTGCCAAAGAAACTGGGATCCACAGCACGCGCAAAATTCACCGCCAACGTGTAAGTTGCGGGCAAGGCTCTCAACGTATACCGGCCATCAGCTCCCGTGATCGTTTGCGGATGATTGATCGGATCTGTGTTGGTAAGCTGCACCTCCACGTTCGCATATGGATTCCCATCTCTATCCGTTATTCGTCCTCTCAATTCAACCGCGCTTGGACGAGCCAGGGTAATGTCCTGAGCAAGGTCGCCCGTGACTGCCACATTTTCGATAGTAACGGGCGTAAACTCGCTTCCCGCGCCGGGCGTAGCTTTTAAATTATAAGTTCCCAAAGGCACCGTGAGGCTGTAATGACCATCGGCGCCTGTGACAAAGGATGCGACAGCCTGTTGATTCGAAGGATTGATCGCTTCAACTGTCACGCCCGCAACCGGATTGTTCTGGGTATCTTTGACCGTACCTGAAATCGCGGCCGTCACCACACTGGTATTCACCAACACGGAAACATTGTTCGAGCTCGAGTTTGGAACAGCAAGATCAGGTTTCGCGTCGCCGTTGAAATCGCCTGCAGCCATTAACCTCGGGTCTGTGCCGACAGTGAAATTCGTTGGCGCTCCCAGCAATCCAGTTCCGTCACCAAGCAGCACCGAAACGTTGGCGGATCCTGAGTTAGCCACGGCGACATCCGGCTTGCCATCGCCATAGAAATCCGCAATCACAATCGAAGAGGGTCCAGTCCCGGCGGCAAAGTTACTTGCGGGCGTGAAACTCCCAAAGCCGTCACCCAGCATTATTGAAATGTTATTTGAAGTCAGATTTGTCGCCGCGATATCCGGCTTGCTGTCACCATTCAGATCGCCAACCGCAATCGAGATTGGGCCACTACCGGTTCCGAAATTGACCGCTGTTCCGAAGCTACCCGCACCGCTGCCCAAAAGAACTGAAACGTTATTCGAACCTTGATTAGCTACCGCCAAGTCGGCCTTGCTGTCTTTATTAAAGTCGCCAACCGCAAGCGCGCGCGGGTTTGTGCCGACTGGAACGTTCGTGATGGCGCCGAAGCCCCCGAGCCCATCGCCAGGCAGAATCGAAACGTTGTTCGAGTCGAAATTCGCAACCGCCAGATCGAGTTTGGTGTCGCCGTTGAAGTCAGCGAGAGCGACTGAATGAGGATGCGTGCCGACGGCTAGATTGATTGCCACGCCAAAAGTGCCGTTGCCGCCGCCCAACAGGATCGACACGCTTCCGACGTTTCCGATCGATCCACTGTTGGCCACAGCAAGATCCAGCCTGGCGTCGCCGTTCAAGTCGCCCACAGCAATTGAAACGGGTGTTAGTCCGGCGGAAAAGTTTGCCGGCGCGCCAAAGCCGCCCGCGCCATCGCCCAGCAGAATAGAGACGTTTGCGTCGCCGGAATTCGCGACCGCAAGATCATTTTTCGTGTCGCTGTTGAAGTCGCCGGTAGCGACAAAGTTAGGATTCGTTCCGACGCTAAAATTGGCAGCCGGGGCGAAGCTCGGTGTGCCGCTGCTGGCAGTTGTAGTCATCACAAACAGCCAGCAGCCCAGCGCAGCCAAGATCAGTGCTGCCGCAAGAGGATAGTAAGTGCGGACTTGGGAGGGCTCGAACATCGTTGCTTCATTAAGAGCCGGGGCGTCCTAAAGGAGAAGGTCCAATCTGATGCGGGCCAATTATACTACACGGTGCTAAAACGAATATTTCAATGCAACTTGTACGCGCCGGCCGGGTGTGACCGTGTTGGTCGCCTTGCCAAATCCGGGCGCCTCCAGAAAACGAACGGGTATGCCAAAGTTTCCGCGATTGATGAAATTGAAAAAATCCACTCGCAAGCTCACTTTGTGGCTGTTATCAATTGCGAAGTTTTTGATCACTGCCAGATTTAAATCGAGCAGGTTGCCGGCGCGGAAACTGTTACGGCCGATGCGACCGTCCTGACCGACGGCGGCGAGCATGCTGGCCGGATTGGTGGAGGTCAATTGTAGCGGCTGCTGCCGGTTGTTAGTTACCGTAATTCCGTTTGTGTTATTCAGACGATCGGTAAGGTTGCCATCAAGATTGACGTCAAAGATGCTGTTTACCGTAAACGGTTGTCCGGTTTGAAACTGACCTGTCCCCGCAAGCTGCAGCCCGCCGGCGAGCGCGCGGACGGCAGCACTGCGATCAGCGAATCCCCCCAGCGTATAAACAAAGTTGTAGGCAAAGCGATGGCGCGCATCGAAATTCGCCGGGCCGCTTTCAGCCTCAAGATCGAAACTGTCTTGTGGCAAAGCTGACGCACCCGCCATGTCAAAGATGTCGGACACGTCGTCAGTTGCTTTCGAAAAAGTATAAGCAAGCTGATACTGCAGGCCGCGCCCAATGCGTCCGCGTGCTTGTAACTGTAGCGAGTCATAACGTGAGTTGGCGGTAGATTCGAAACGCGTAACGGCGCCGACAGTGTTCACAGGCCTGCCGCCGGCAATGTTGCCCTGCGGCGTAATGTGCGCGCCCGGCGGCAGCGCAAGTCCGAAAAACATCGGTTCAGCGCTTAAGAGCGTGCTGAAGGCAAGCGGCGTCAGCAGTGCATTGGTGCCAAGGTTTGGCGTCGTGAAGCGCAGTAGCTTGCGACCGAGAGTACCAATGTAAGCAGCGGAAACGACAAAGTTGCGACCAACCTGCTGTTCCCAGGTGAAACTGAACTGATGCGCCATGGGCATTTCGAGTTTTTGCGCCGGCAGCGTAACTCCGAAACCACTTTGCGCCGGAACCGGTCCACCGCCAACCAGATTCACGATGCCAGCAATCTGCGCAAGGGTGAGCGCCGGGTTCAGCGTGTTGAGCGTGCCCGGTCTAACTATCCTGGTCCCAAAGAGCGTTGCTGACTGTGGGTTTATGAATTCGAAGGGACAGCGATTGGCTAGCTGACAAGAATCTCCAAAGGGACTGGTGCCGGGAACAAAACGTAGGTTGGCAAAACCACCGGCCAGATCGATCGTCAAAAAAGTCGGATAGACATTCCGCGACTGGCTCGCAACCGCGCCCAGAATCTGATCATAGAAAAGACCATAGCCACCCCGGAAGACCGTGGTGTGTTCCCTGCCAAACAAATCGGGCGAGTACGCAATGCCAACGCGTGGGGCGAAATTATTCCGGTCGGGGTCATAGATCCTGGTGCGATTGCCAATGAAGGTTCGCAAACCCGGCGCCAGGCTAAGCGCGGGATCATTGAAAGTGCTTTCAATACGATTGTTTACTTCGCTTACCGGCGTGTTGTACTCGTACCGCAGGCCATAAGACAACGACAGCCGGGAATTGATGCGCCAACTATCCTGACCAAAGAAATCGAGTTGGTAAAAACGCAAACCAATCTCGGATTCCCCTCCCGTCGCCAGCGTCTGAGAAAAACCGCTGGCGGCGGACGCGGCGGCAAACGTTTCCGGACGAATAAAACGATTAGTGTAAGCAAACGCGCCTGCCGGGGTGAGCGCGACTTCAGGCGCTCCATTGAAAGTAATTAGCGAGCGCGCATTTCTCGGTAGCGCGCTGTTTAGTTCGGTGCGCCGCGCATCAACTCCAAACGTCGCAGTGTGATTGCGCGCGCGATACGTAAGCGTGTCGGCGGCTTGATAGGTATTGTTCACCCGGCTTTGCGGAAAGTTAAATACATCCACACCCACCGAGCTGAACCCGGCGAGGTTGACCTGGCCCACCACGCCCAGGGCGGCTTCGGTGCGCGGCGCAGAAGTGACCGTTGTATAAAGGACTGGTCCGGTGTTGGGGCCAAAATCTACGTTGGTAATCACCCTCGGCAAAGTTGAGTTAAGGATCAACGGCGCATTCAAGAGAAAGGGTGTGTCTGGAAGGTTGTCGCTCGGTCTCAGGAAAGTCTGGTCGCGAAGCTCCTCAAAGTTTAATCGTGTCCGTCCATAAGAGAGACGCACCTGATTGAACAGCGAATTGCTGGCTGCCGGGCTACTAACGTTTCCGTTGAGAAAGAACGAAAAGTTTTGTGTGCGAACGTTTGAGCGAATCGCTGAAAAGATGGCCCCGCCGACCGCAGGAATGTCGCGCCAGTCGTCCGTAAAGTTATAACGAGCGGTTGCGGTTTGCTGCCTTTCCCTCACCTTAAAGTTGCTATCAAACTTGCCCGAGAGCACCTTGCCTTGTGCGCTCGCCGGCAACACCTGCGTGAACGTGTTCGCGCCGTAGATTCCATTTGGATTGTTGGGGAACGGGTAAAAACTAAAAACAGCGTCGCCTTGCGAGGTCGTCGGATAAGCGAAGACCTGATCGGTCAGGTTGCCATTCGCATCACGCCGGCCAAACGGATCGCGAGAAATTGCAGTGGCACCAGTAGCGAAAACGCCGCGCTGCTCGATCGTCGGCACGGCAAAGCTTTGTTCTTTGCTGGCATTGACGATCTGACCTTCAGCCGCAAGAAAATAAAACATCCGGTCGATTGCGAGCGGGCCGCCCAACACCAAACCACCCTGTCCGGCAGTAAACGAGTCTTCGCCTCCGCTCTGGTTGCGCACGCTGAGTGGCTGTCCATTCAGCAGTACCGGCTGGCCACTGGCAGTACGCAATGGCGAAACGGCGCTACCGTTCGTCGTGTCAAAAACACTTCGCGCATTCAGTTGACTGGAATTAAATATCCCGTAGATGCTTCCATGGGTGTCGTTGCCTCCGGACTTGGAGACTGCATTTACTTGCGCGCCAATGTTTCGTCCAAACTGTGCGGGCGCCAGCAACGTGATTACCTGATACTCCTGAATTGATTCAATGGGCTGTGGCACTAAGGCCAGAAAGCCCTGGCGCCTCACGCCAATGTCCTCATCATTATTGTCGGAGCCGTCGACGGTGAAGTTGTTGGCTCGCGACCGTAGTCCATTTGCTGAAAATTGCCCGGCCGAACCAACACCCGCGCCCACGCCGGGACCAGCAACGTCGCCGAGAGTCTGCGGTGGTGGCACGACGCCGGGAAGCAGCAGAGCCAGTTCGTCAAAAGTACGAGTGATGGTCGTGCCACCGAGTGGCAGCGAGCCAACTTCTTCTTCAGTAAACGATCCGCTCCTGCGGCCATCGATCGTGACGATAGTCGCTCGAATGTCGGTGTCCTCGACCGTTGTTGCTATTGCCGGCGTCGGCGCTGCAGCCGCGGGTGCAACCGGATCGAGTGCGACCGGCACGGGCACGACCTCACCGGTATAGGTTATGCGCAGACGCTGCGGCACAGACTTGGTTTGGTATCCCGGCATTGATACGCGAACTGTGTAGACGCCCGGCAGCAGCAGCCCCTGATAGAAGCGGCCGCGATAATCGGTGTGCAGACTATAAATCAGACTTGTTTGTTGGTTGACGATTTCCACCGACGCACCCTTGAGGGCGGCTCCCGTCTGGCTGTCGCTAACGACTCCCTCGAAGGCGCCCGTGACCGTGTCCTGGGCCTTTACCAACGTCGCTGTTCCCAGCATGAAGGCACTCAAGGTTAGTAAGACGCCAAAGCTAAGCAGCTGTTTCGCTAGTCGCCTGCACTGATCGATGACTGATTCCACTTGATCCACCTTTTTATTTTTTTGCGTCAACGCTGGACGCCAGCAATCGGGCACCCCACTGGCGCTTATCTTTCACGTGTTGCACGTGGCAGGAGATGCAGTTTGGTTTGTCCTGAGCAATTACTATGCGATTTGTGGACGATTCATTACTGCCGTTATGGCACTTGGCGCAAGTCGTACGCGGCGTTTCGCGATCTATCGGATTGAAAGTCTTATGACAACTCGAGCACGATAACTCTCCTTCAGCATTACCGGTCATCCCCGGCACAACGCGCACGCGCTGCACGTGCAGCGAATGAAACTGCTTGCTGTGCCACGCTTCGTCCGTGTCCTTTGGCAGACGCGTAATCGCGATCTGTTTGCCGGCCCACTCATCCGCATCCAGACCCTGCCAAATCCAATGCTTATCTTTCGCCGGGTAACCGAACGTTCCGCCGTGCGGTGTCGAAACCTTGTGACCGTTGTAGGTTTTCTTATTCGCGTCGCTGTGGCAATCGCTGCAACCGATCAGCGCTGCTTCGGCCGCTTTGAAATCTGCGCCGCGATGTTCGGCATGACAGTAAACGCAGCCGATGCCCGCGACTGCATGCGGTTGAATGACTGTCGCAACAAAAGCTTCCGCCGTGTGGCAGGAGGAGCAATTCTTTTCCATACTGCCCCTGAACGAATGGCACCCCGTGCAGGAGTCTCCATTCGCGCGCGCGGCGATGGGCGGAAACAGATCAAGTTGAGTTTTCGCGTGCGCGTGCGAAACCGGGGCTGGCGCATAAGCGCTCGCGTACCAGTAAGCGGCGGCGATCGAAAGCAACGCAATTGCTATCGCGCCCCACGAAAAGAATGAAATCGGCCAACGTGAAAGTAGATCGCTGGTGGGGCGCCAGTTGAACTGCGTCTTGCCGGTGCGTCGTTGGCTCCTGGGAAACAGCGGCGAAGGCTTGACCATTTTGCCGGCCTCACGAATGCGCTTGTCCCAAAAAATATCGAGCGTCTTATCGCCTTGCAAAGGCGCCGCGCGCGATTTCGCTGGCGGCTTTTTTCCTTCAGCCGGCACAGCGAGCGGCAAAAGCTTTGCGGTGCCCAACTCCGGACTGCTGGAATTAACCGCTTCCGACTGGCGGCCGATTTGTAATGAAACCTTGATAAGGAGAACGCCATCCGCTTCGTCAATCTCGAGTATAAAAGGCCCGACTTCCAAAACGTCGCCGGCCGCCAGCGCTTCATTGTGTTCAACCCCCCGGCCGTTGAGCTTGACGGGATTCGACGGCCGCAGCGAAAACAAATAATAATTTCCACCGGCGACCTTAATGCCGGCCTGAACCCGCGAGACCGCCGGATGATTCAGCAGCAACTCACAATTCAGCAAGCGGCCGATCAGCAAACTGTCGCCAAACACCGTCAGCGGATCCTGAACCAGGTCCTCACGAATGATTACGAATTTATTTTCGCTTGGCATCTTCTACTTCGCGTGGCGTCCATTCCTGAACTCACTTCACCGCAAAATACACAACCTGAATTACATGGACCACCAGCAGCGCCAGCATTAGCGAAGTTGAGATCACATGTGGCGCAATCCAGATTCGCATGGCCCGGTGGAGATAAATCAGCGCGTCGACGCGCCGCAGCGTGACCGCCGCCTCCAGCGCGCTAAGCAACAAGGTTCGTTCTTCGCGCGTAGCCAAACGCGTCAGCCGATCTTTAAATGGTTCACGGGCTTCGGCCAGTAAGGTTGTTAACGGCTCTGGCTTGATGATCTGGCGCAACAGAAAGGGAACGGTAAGAAACACTTTCACGACGCGCTCTTCAATCTCTTCGCGCAGCCAGCCCTCACTTTGTTTTGTGAGTTCAGTCAACTCTTGCTGCAGCTCTGCGCGCCGGCCAACCAGGTCTTCGATCAGTAGCGGCTCGCCTTCGATGCTGGTAAGAATTCGCGGGGCGATGAGGTACGACGCGATGCCGAAGAGTCCCGACAGAATCACGGCGTCAAACGCGATATAAAGAGCCGTGGTCAGCAACCCGCCGGTGTGCGCGCCCGCGTGAAACAACAACACCACACCGGCAAACGCGCCAAGATAAAGATGCAGCAGCAACCAATAACGAAGTGCGCCGGCGCGGCGCCGGTACACCTGTTTACGCAACGGATAAGTCATCACCGCGGCCACGCCAAACAATCCGGCCAAGCCGGTGGCCCAACGCATCGTCAACCAACCCCGCGCGACCACCCCTTCGAATCCATATTTCGCCAAACCGAAAACTGTCGCGGCGGCGGCCAGCAAAGTCAGCGCAATTCCGGCAACATGAAATATTTTGGCCAGCGGATCACTCTTATGAATGTCGCGACCGAAGGCCTGCGTTTCATTTTGGAAAATGAGGCCCTGCGTGTTTTCAACTTCGCTGAAATACTTGACCGGATCGACGCGCACCAGGGCACCGGTCGGACAATTCTCTTCACATGAATAGGCTTGGCGGCCGGCGCCCTGAGGATTGAGCGGGGTGTGCTCGCACAGATTGCATTTGATTGCCACCACATCGTCTGCAGTTTCCGCGGGCAAGGCAACCGCGGTCGCGTTCAGACTCAAAGTTTTTTTCAACGTGCCAAACAGATCAAACTTGACGATGCCGCCCGCGCCCCGCGGCACCATTGTGATGGCATCGTAAGGACACTGCGTGGCGCAATCGAAACAACCAATGCACGTAGCCGGATCGATATCAACGTAACCGCGGGGATCGCGAAATATCGATCCGGTGGGACAACCGGTCAAGCATTCCGGATCTTTGCAGTGCATACAAACTTGCGGCGAAAGCACGTGCTGCGTGTGCTGGCTGGCAATCGTTACCGGCCGGGAAATACTAATGCCGCGTCGCACCAATCGCGACTGGCCATGCACTTTGTGACAGGCCAGCGAACAATTCCCGCAACGCACGCACAGATCCATGTCCATGACCAGCAGGTTGGCGCCGTCGACGATGCCGCTGGCAATCTCTTCTTCCGCCGACGCCAGCGCGCGCAGGTCTTTGACTTCTTCAATTGCCGGCGGCCTATCGTCGGCAGTAGAAAACGCCGAGAATGCAGTAACGATTCGATTGCGCAATTCCGGATTGGCGGCAAGCGGCACGACGGGAATCTCGATAACCTCGGTGCGCGCCATTACCGAAGCGCTGAACTTCCATTTTTCCGGTTGCGTGGCCCCGTCCAGTCCCAAACAATTTCCGGCGCCAAGAAAATCCGCGCCCAGGCTCTCGCCAACTCCCAGGACCACGCCCGTTGACGTCGGATCCATGGGCACGCCACTAACTCTTCTAATCCAGCCGCTCTTGATCAGCAGCAGCTTGTCGATCGGCGTTCCCTCCTGACAAAGCACGTGATGCTTTGCATAAACCATGAACTTTCCGATGTCGCGCAGTCGCTCGACTATTTCGTCATCAGCAACGCGTCCGGGTTGGCTTAAATCCTCGAGCGCGCGAGCAAAGCCATGCGCGCGATAGGTTTCGTCAAGCACGCGACCAAATTTTGGCAACTTTCTCAGCAGCCGCAGCGCCGGACGCGTTACTTCAAGCACGGTCGCTTTCGCATGCTCCGGTACGATTACGGTAGCGTTTCGTTCCACCCCGGCCAGCACGGCCATCTCACCGAAACAAGTGCCCGGTTGCAAGCGACTGATCTTTCGTTGTTCGGTTGCAGACTCAGTAATGTAGACGTCCAAAACGCCACTAACCGACAGGTAAAAGGTGTTTCCGCCCCACTCACCCTGGCGCATGATTGCCTCGCCGCTGTCATACCCGAGCAGGCGCACGTAGGGACCAACGCGTTTGCCGTTACCATAATCACGGCCATCGACGATGACTTCCAGATCGCCGGCGTTCTTCAACTTTCCGTTTACTTCGACAAACAGTTCGGAGGTGAGCTCAAGAGATTTTAGGCTGGCAAGAATTGCTTCTCGATCCGTGATTTCGCGAGGCATGTGCGATTTATACTACGTTGGCGAATAAAGATAAATAACAATCGAGTAACGGGCCGAAAGGCCAGTATGTGGTGTTTTCATTGCGCCGTCGCTTTCCATTGGCCGCTGCCGAAAATTTATCTTATAGTTGAAATGCTTTTTTATCTCGTCCCAAAATTAGTTTACGGTCTTCATTCAAATGCCATCGGATTCACTGCTTCCGCTCTCCCTCGAACAACAAATCGGTCAATTTTTCTTTATCGGTCTGCCTGGTACTGAGCTCGACGCGGAGGCCCGCGCGCTGCTTCAAGAGGTGCAACCGGGCGGCGTGATCATTTTCGGTCGCAACGTCGCCGGGCCGCAGCAGTTGCGAGACTTGCTGGACGGCGTGCGCGAATTGCTGCCTGATGCGCTGCTGGGCGTGGACCAGGAAGGCGGGTTGGTTGATCGGCTGCGCAAGATCTTTACGCCCATGCCCTCAGCGCGAACAATTCGCGAGCACGGCGATCTGTCCGGCGCGCGCAGCCTGGGCCGCATTACCGGCGAGGTGCTGCGAATGCTCGGCTTTAACATGAACTTCGCGCCGGTTATGTCGATCATGACCGAAGAGCGCGACCTACTTTCCAATGGACTGTACTCGCGTTCCTTCGGCCGCTCGCCGGGCGAAGTCCTGGGCTACACCACGGTTTACTTGCGCGGCTTGCAGGAAACCGGAATGATCGGATGCCTTAAACACTTTCCCGGCATCGGCGCCGGTGAAGTTGACTCGCACGAAGAGATGCCGATGGTGCGGTTGACTCATGACGATCTGGTGGCCCAGGACCTGGCGCCTTACATCGAACTGTTCGAACGCCGGGATGATCGGGTCCGTTGCGTAATGGTAAGCCACGGCGGCTTTCCCAACGTTGACATCATGAAAGGCGTGACTGGCGGTTTACTCGAGCCGGCATCGCTGAGCCACAACATCGTCACCAATCTCCTGCGCAAGGAGTTGGGTTATCAACATCTGGTCGTCACTGACGATTTAGAGATGGGCGCCATTGCCAAACACTGCGAAATCGAGTCAGCAGTCGTGCGCGCTTTCGTCGCTGGCGAAGACATGATGCTCATTTGCGCGCACCCGGAAATAATCCGCCGCGGCTATCATTCCCTCTTAAGCTTTGGCCAGGACGGCAAGCTACCAAAGGATCGCATGCGCGCTTCGCTCAGACGAATCGCGGCCATCAAGGCAATCGTCAAACCGCCGCCGCCTTTCGATCTGGATCGATTCAAAGTGCTTTCAGAAGAGACAGCGAAACTAAACGAGAAACTGAACTACAAATACGGGGGAACACTCTAATGCGCCGAGCTGCCGTGCTGTTTCTTATTGCCGCCGTCTTGTTGACGTTAGGATCAAGTTGCCGGAAACGCAGCAACACTTTCGTTATTGCCCTGGGCGACAACATTCGCACGATTGATCCTATCGGCTCGCCATCGGTAGATGCGGCCAGCGAACGTGTGCGTGCCTTGATGTTCAACTCGCTGGTAAAGAAAGATGAAAAGTTTGACTACGTGGGCGACCTTGCCTCGGACCTCAAGCAATCGAGCGACGGCACAGTTTTCACGTTCACATTGCGCGATGGCGTGAAGTTTCATGACGGGCGGGCGTTTAGTTCAGCCGACGCGAAGTACACGCTGGACCTGGTTTTCTCGAGCAGCTTTGCAAAGTCAGCTAGTTTCTTTGAGGGCTCTGGCGCGGATAAGAAGAGCTACATCAAAAGCGTCGACGCGCCCGACCCCCAGACGCTGGTAATCACTTTGACTCATCCCTGGACCGGCTTGCTGAGCAATCTGGTGCCGGTGGCGATGATTCCCAAAGACAGTTATGAATCGCAGAAGACACACCCGTTGGGCAGCGGCGCTTTCAAGTTTAAGAATTACGACAACTCGCAGCAGGTACTAGACCTTGAGGCCAACAACGAATATTGGGAAGGTGCGCCGCATATTTCCGCGTTGCGCGTGCGCGTGATTGCTGACACTAACGCGTTGCAGGCGGAGCTGCGATCGGGCCGGGTTGATATCGCGCCGTTGCCGACCAGTCTTTCGCCTGACGCGGTAAACCTGCTCGGCAAGGATCCGAATCTGCAGCTGCTGCAGTTCACCGGTTCGAACGTTACGGTGCTGACTTTTAACTGCAGCCAGCCGCCGCTCAATGATGTGCGCGTTCGGCAGGCGATCGCTTATGCCGTCGATCGCGAGAGTTTGATTCGTGACTTATTGCTGGCGCAGGCAAAGTTGGCGCACTCAATTCTGCCTGAAGAATCGTGGGCCTACGTCGCGGGTCAAAAGTATTCGTTTGACCCCTCGATGGCAAAGAAGTTGTTGGACGAAGCTGGATTGAAAGACCCCGATGGCGATGGGCCGCAGCTGAGATTTGCAAAACCCCTGGTCTATAAAGTTTCCGGCAGCAGCGCAGCGGCGAAGGCGTACGCCGGGGTCATCCAGAACTATCTGAAGAATGTCGGCGTTCCGGTAACAATTGAAACGGCTGAACTTAATACATTGTTTGACGAGTTGCGGCGCGGCAACTTCCAAATATTTTATGGGCAATGGGTGGGCGGCAATCAGGATCCCATCTTCTTTAAGGATCTGTTTGCTACTTCCGAGATTCCGACGGAAGCTCGCGCTTCGCGCAATCGCAGCCGCTACAGCAACAAAGAAGTTGATGCCCTGCTGGACGAGGCAGTAAATACGTTCGACCGAGAGAAGGCAAAACAGCTCTATGCGCGAGTGCAGGAAATTGTGAGCCGCGAAGTGCCGGTGCTGCCATTGTGGTATCAGGCGAACATCGTGATTGCGCGTAAGAACGTCGGCAACATTAACGTCGACGCCAGCGGCGACTGGCGATTCGTGCGCAACCTGACTATCCAGCAATGAATTGGACGGCGGCGGCTTGACGCCGCTTTGCAGCGCGGCGGCTCGACGCCGCTTTAGATCGTTATTTCAAAAGATCACCCAGCGCTCCGCGCGTTATTGCACCCTCGCGCACCAGACGCGGGTCGGCGCCACTCAGATCCAGCACCGTTGATGGCTGAGTGGCCGTGACCTCGCCGCCATCGATTATCAAATCAATTCCTGTGGGAAAATAACTTTCTACTTCTTTGGCCGTGGTCGCCGGCGCTGCGCCGGAGACATTTGCGCTGGTCGCAGTTAGTGCCCCGCCACAAACGCGCACCAAACCGCGAACACTTTCATCAGCCGGCAGGCGCACGCCAATAGTATTAGTTCCGGCCGTCAATTCAATTGGTAGTTCAGACCGAGCAGAGCCGATCAGTGTCAGTGGTGCGGGCCAATGTCTGATAGCAACAAGTCCAAAGATTCCGGATTGGTCGCCAACGAAACGATCCAACTGGTCCATGTCCGAAATCAATAGCAGTATTGGTTTGTTCTCTTCCCTGCCCTTCAACTCGCGTATCTTCGCGACCGCTGCAGGGTTTAGGGGGTCAGCGCCCAGGCCATAAAAAGTATCGGTGCGAAAAGCGATGAGGCCGCCATTCGCTATGATCCGCGCGGCTTCGGCCCGCGTTGTTTGGCTGTCGCTCCGAATCATTTATCAAAGTCAATTAATTTTGACTGCATACCCCAGACCATCGCCAACCGAGAGTACCAGCGACTTTAACCGCGGATTCTGAATGAAGTTCTCGTTGAATTTTTGCAGCGCTCCCGTATCGCGATCTTCGGAATCTGGATCGGTCGCGACTCTTCCACCCCATAACAAGTTGTCGACGATCACAACGGCGCCAGTTCGCATCTTTGGCAGCGCCAATTCGAGATAGCCGGCGTATTCATCTTTCATCGCATCGATAAAGACAAGATCAAAGGTGTCTCGCAAACGTGGAATGACTTCCAGCGCCTTGCCCCGTTCAATGCGCACGCGATTGCGCAGTCCAGTACGTTCCAAATAGCCGTCGGCCGCCTTGATCATCTCTTCACTGGGATCGATGGTAATGACCAGGCCGTCCTCGCCGAGCGCGCGCGCGAGATGAATGGTCGTGTAACCAATCGCCATCCCAATTTCCAAAGCGCGTCGGGCCTTGATAGCCTGCGCGGTAATTTCAACGAAACGCGCGACTTCGCGATCAGCGCTGGGCACGCGATGCTCGGCGCCATAAGCTTCCATCTCTAACAGGATAGGATCAGTTTGTGAGATTAGGCGATCAAGATACTTTGCTTGTTCGCGCTGAATGATTGCGTCAGGACTTGCTTTCATGAACGCGTAGCCTCCGCCGACGAATTTTAAGAAAGAAAACTGGACAGGATTAACAAGATTTACATAATAGGGTAGTACGACCGATTCAGCTATCTTGTGAAATCCTGTTAATCCTGTCCGCTACATTCTTCTTGCTTTCACTCGTCGGCATTTTCCTGCGCCTCGCCGCCAACAGAAACATAGCGCCGTCCTAAACCGAGCTGCCTTAGTTTATGTTGGAGCGACTGGCGGTGCATGCCCAGAATCTCCGCCGCTCGGGTGACATTTCCCTGCGTGTGTTCGAGGCAGCGGCTGATGTAGCGCCGCTCAAACTCGCGGCGGTCCTCGCGAAAGTCAGCAGTGAACGGAACGTTCAAGCCGTCGCCTGTCGCTGGCTCTTGTGCGCCTTTGGCTCGCTGCACGCCCGGAATGATCTCTTCCGGTAAATCTTCCGCGCGCAACTCTTCACCCTCAGCCATGATCGCGGCGCGGTCGATCGTATTCTTCAACTCACGAACGTTGCCGGGCCAGTCATAATCAACCAGGCGACGTAGCGCACTTTGGCCGATCTGCCGCAACGGCAAACTGTAACGTTCAGCCGCAGTGCGCGTGAACTGGTCGGCCAGCAAAGGAATGTCTTCGCGACGTTCGCGCAGCGGCGGAATATCGATCGTCACGACGCGCAAGCGGTAAAAAAGATCGGCGCGAAAATTTCCCTTCTCAATTTCCTGTTCGAGCGGACGGTGCGTCGCACTCACAATGCGCACATCAACCGGGATTGAATCGTTGCTGCCGAGGCGTTCGATTCGTCTTTCTTCCAACGCGCGCAGTAGTTTTGCCTGCACGTTAGAACTCATATCGCCAATCTCGTCCAGGAACAAAGTGCCGCCGTTTGCCTGCTCGAATTTTCCCTGCCGGCGGGCTGCCGCCCCAGTGAAAGCGCCCTTTTCATGGCCAAACAGCTCGGACTCGATCAGCTCCGAAGGCAGCGCTGCGCAGTTGACTGCGACAAAAGCGCCCGCGCTTCTGGCGCTGTTTTTTTCGTGCAGCTCGCGTGCCACCAACTCTTTCCCGGTGCCTGATTCGCCACGGACTAAAACCGTCGCGTCCGTCTCCGCAACCTTCTCGATCATCGCACGCACGCGCTGCATGCCTTCCGAATTTCCGATCAGGGCGCCGCGCTGGGAACGTTCAACTTCAATGCGACGGCGGAGAGAAACATTTTCGCGCCGCAGTTGAACAGTTTCGGCGGCGTTCTTTACGACTAAACGCAGGTCGTCCAGCTCGAACGGTTTTGCGAGATAGTCGTAAGCGCCAGCCTTTACGGCTTCAACCGCCATTCGCTCCGAACCATGGGCAGTAATAATGATTACGAGCGGCGGATTTCCATTTGCGATTGCCGGCGATTGCAACTCTCGCAAGAACTCAAGCCCGCTCATGCCGGGAAGATTTACATCGAGCAATAGAAGGTCGGCAGGCGCCTGTCGTAACAAAGCGCGCGCAGCTTCGGCCGACTCGGCTTCCGACACGTTATAGCCAAACGTGGTTAGCCCGCGCCGAATGCCATAACGCGACGCCTCCTCATCATCAACAATCAATAATCGCAACTTTTCCTGTTTCACCTTTCCGGTAGTTTAGAACTCTCAAGGTGAATTCCCCTAGCGCGTCGCGTGCCAGAGCAGGTGGGCAGGGCGGTGGGCAGCAGGTATGGGCGTAAAGAACCCGCTGCCTTCTGCCCCACTGAGAGCCCTTACGGAGTGAACAGCCGTTGCATCACTTCGAACTGCGCCGCACCGACATTACAAGAATGGTGGCGTCGCCGGAGGTGCCCATGTTCAGCGTACCGACTATCACCGCCTCGCCTTCCCGCATGCTGAAGTCCGTGTTCAGTCCAGCGCTTTCGTAGTTAATCGTCGGCGTGACCTGTGCATTCAAAGTGCCCGGTGTTCCTTGCATTCCAGTCTGAATAGGGACGCGCGTTCCAAACGAAAATCCATCAACCCGCACCAACTGCTGTCCTGCAGCTCCTTGCATCAACTTCACGCCGTTTAAGCGAAAGTCGTTGAAAGTTGGAGTGAGTGTGGCGCTGGTAGCAACCACTGATGCCGTCAGCTGCCAGCGCAGACTTAGCCGGCCTTCATTCTTTACGCGATTGATAAGGGTGCCGGCGAGTCGATAATTGTTGAAAGGCAACGAAGCATGCAGCTGTCGAATCACCAAGTCCAACGACGCCGGCAGCTTCGCGTCGTCAGACCCCTGATTTGTTGCCACCAGCAGATAGAGTTGCGTCTCAAGATTGGTTTCATCGTTTTTGTCAACTTGAATGGACTGCTGAGTGGTTGGCGAAGTCTGGGCCAGCACTTGTCCGCCGCTGATGAGCACCAGGAAAAGCATGACGAACAGAATTCGTGTAGACGTTTTGGGCAGATTCATAGACCTATCTCCTTCAATGTGTTTTGAGACTCTTAACAACGAGGAGAGTGCGCGAGTTGTACGACAAGCTTAGTTTGCCGGACCAGTCGCCTTTCGATGGCTCAGACTGCTTGATTGGGATGGACCAGCAATCGTTTGCTAACACGCTGGCGCAGTTCAGAAGTTCCAACTTAGCGAGGAGGTGTTAACGAGGCATCAGTTTTTCTATTGGGCGTTTAAAGCTACGCGCAATTCAAACCGCGCACCGCGGCCATTCGCCGGCGCAACGAGTCGCGCAGTTCCGCCTGCTTCTTCCATGCGCTTGCGCACGATCGCCAAACCCAGACCGGTGCCTCTTTGCTTGGTCGTAAAGAACGGCTCCCAAATGCGTTTGCGTAGTTCTTCCGAGATGCCTGGGCCAGTGTCCTGGACCGTGATGACAAGTGCGTCATTTTCAATATCCTGCGCGATGGTTATCGCGCCGTCTCTGTCTGTTGCTTGCAGCGAGTTCAGCAGCAAATTCGAAAGGGCCACCCGCACCGACGAAACGATGTCGCCGCTGAGCTCGAGATCATTACCGAATTTCGTTATCAACTTAACTCGACGGCCATCGGCGGTTGCCTGAAACAATCTAACGACGGAGTCAACTAGTTGGCTGGCCAGCTGGGGCAATTCCGCCGGAGCTTTCGTGCGGGCAAAACTAAGCAGTTGCGTCACGCTCTGCCCCAGCCGATCCGTCTCACCGACTATCAAACTCAAATCGCGCGCATACTCCCGGCTCATATTCTCGTCTTCACCCATAACCTGGGCGATCGACTTTATTGCCGACAGCGGATTCTTAATCTCATGCGCGACGGTGGCCGCCATTTGGCCGAGTGCTGCCAGGCGTTCGCGCTCGGCGAGTTTTCGCTCCAACGTTACGTTCTCTTCAACGAGCCGGCAGTCTTCGACAGCGATCGCGACCTGTCCGGCGAGTACTTCAAGCACTGAGCGCGTGTCTTCGTTAAGGGTAGCGGCGGGGGCATCAATCAAAAGCACGCCTGACACTCGCTCGTCGCGGCGCAAGGCATAGGCCAATTCGAATCCGTGACTCGCGAGCGCGGGATGATTTTCGACCGGCTGCCAACTGCCGGCCTGCGCAAGCTCAATCACACTTTCCAGCACGCCTTCACTGAAAGCGGCGTCATCATTGTTGGCGGTGAGGGCAGGCTCGCCCGAAACGAAACGTTCCCGCAAAACGATCTGCGTGCGTCGCAGGCCGAGCGCCTGTGTCGTTTGTTGCTCAACAAAATCAAGCAACTGCGGCAACTGTTTGTAGTGGCCCGCTTGCGATCCAATACGCGAAACAACCTGGCGATAGAGCGCGGCTTCGCGTTCGAACAGTCTGTGAAATCGTTTCTCCAGCCAGCGGCGCAGTGGTGCAGCCGCCAGTGCCAGCCCCAGGATTAGCAGCGCTTCGATAACGCCCGGCCTGATGCCATAACGCACCGTCATCCAATCGCCAATTGTTTTGATGCCGTAGATGTAGATGATAAGAACAACGGCGGCAAACGAAGCGACAATCAAACTTTCTTCAATGATGATTTCGAGATAGCGATAACGATAGATGTAGTAAGCAAGCAGCAGCGACGGCAGCAACGAGCCAAGGTTCGCCACCGTCTTCAAATAGAGACCGGCTTCAGTTCCCTCACCCAAACCGAAAGCGAGCGCCGCCAGAATCACGATTCCGATCGCGACAAACGATCCGGCCAGCGTGCGCATGATTCGTTGCTCGCTCTGACTCCGCGCCTTCCTGGCGATCAGCAGTTCGGTGATGGCTATCACGCCCAGCACGTAGGTAATCCAGACCGCCATCGGCAACACCAGAAAATGCAGCCGGCTCATCATTGGCGCGTACGGCCGAAACCAAATCTTGTAGAGCGCAACGGCCAGAAAAATATTCGGCAGGTAAGAGAGATAGACGCGCGCTTTCTCGCTCAGCCTTAACGGGCGGTTAGAGGCTGCAGCCCACAAGTAAAGATGAACGTGAAGCAGAAAGGAATACGCAAACGTAATGCTAACTACCGAGACAGTGTCGGCGGCGCGCAGCAGAGTGGTCCATTGATCGTAACTGAAACCAAAGAGGCCATGGAGGGTGATGATCAGGTTGCTGCCATGCCAGCCGCCCATCGTCAGGGCCAGCAGAAACAACAGTCGTTCAACCGTGGTCAGCTTGCGACGGCGCGAGAATAGTTGAATGCCCAGCCAGACGGGCAACACCGCGCCAATTGAGTAACCGACAAGTTGTAGGACTTCGAGTGGGGACATTCTCAGGAGGAAGGATGCAGGAGGTCGCAGGTAGAAGGCAATAGATGGTCGCTAGCGGAGCGAGAGCGGGTAAAGGTCAGAACTCCGAATCGAGGAAGATCAGATTTTCCATTTCTCATTTACCATTTTCCATTTCAAATCTTCGGCCTTCATTAGTTTCTTCTCCCCACTGCTCACTGCTTACTGCTCACTGATTCGAGGCGCTGCGCGCAGATACGGGCATGAACGTAATCTCTGTGCGGCGATTGCGAGCGCGGCCGGCGACTGTCGTATTGCTGGCCACGGGATTCGCTGCCCCCATGCCGTTGGCCTGTAGGCGCGCTGCTTCCACGCCGGCCGCCTGAAAACGATCAGACAATTCCCGCGCGCGGTCCTGAGTCAACTGTTGCAGGGAAACCTCGTCGCCTTTGCCGTCCGTATAGGCCTCGATTACGACCTGGTAATCAGGATTGCTTGCGAGTAATGCAGCGAGCGGTTCGAGCTTTGCCGCAGCCGCCGAAACCAAAGTCGTTGCGCGTGGTCCACTCCAGATTGATTCCGGCAATAAGAGCTGGAAACCCCTCGCGGTTTCTTTAACTGTTCCAAACTTTGCCAAACTACTCTTTAAGGCAGCTTCCGCTACGCGCCGCTGTTGGTCACGCTGTTCACCTTCGACGCGCGCTTGTTCAGCGTGTCGCTCACCCTCAAGGCGGGCCAGATTCAGCTTTGCCGATTCGCCTTCAGAACGCACTGTCTGCAATTCGTCCCGCAGTCGCGCCACTTCGATTCTCTGTTCGCGCAGTTGTTCGTTAGCCGTCGACGCGTCGCGTTCTGCTAACTCACGCGCGCGTTGTTCGCGGTCGAGGGCGCCGCGTAGTTGCTCAATCTCCTGTTGCCCGGTTTGAGCGGTCTGTTCAGCGGTGCGTAGCGCCTCGTCACGACGCTGGATGTCTTCGCGGCGCAGACGAGCGGCGCGGCGCGTGAATGCCATCTCTTCAGCTTTGGCGCCGGAAGAGGTCGCTTTGCGCGCGAGCAAATCGACTTCGGCAATAGGTTGACTAAACCGCAGTGCTTTTTCAGCCGCCAGCAGGTCTGCTTCGGCTTGTTCAAGTTCCTGCGTCGCGTCCTGTTGTGCGCCGGCGAAACGTGCCAGGTTTACCGCTTGTCGCGCGCCAAGCAGCGAGACCGGAATGTCGCGAAAATCCGACGAGGCAATTTCCGGCACACGCGGATCGCGAAAATAGTCGCTTGAGTTACCAATGTATTGCACGTTGACGGTTTCAACCTGGCTATTGCCCGGACGCTGCGGCGGAGTATTTTCCAGCACCACCATGCGGCTGGGAACTTTCATCAAGAAGTGCGGCTCAGCGGTTATGACTAAGGCGAACGTTTGCAGCGGCGTGGTCACATCCAGTTTGGAAGCGATATAAGGACTGCCGCCTCTTTTGATTTCGCCAAGATTGTCAACGTGCCCATCAGGCGAGATGGCCCACAAAACAAACGTCGTGTAAATGCCGCCCAGTTCATTGGCGCGCGGCAAATTATCAATCGACAATTCAACTCGCGTTCCGCGACGGCCCACGCGCTTCACTTTTGCCTCGCCCTTGAGCCTCGGTAATAGCGTCGTGCCGCGAAACTTGACCGTCACACTTTCATCCAGCGGATACGTGACGGCCACAGTCCGGCGCGCCTGATCGCTTTGCCCAAGAATCGCGGTGCAGCCGAGCGCGATGCACATCAGAAAAACCAAGAGAGCAGACGGCAGGCGCTGATAAGAAGTCATAATATTAATCCTCGGGCGTTATTGCTGATAAACCGACGATCAGCGAAGGAAAACCGCTGTTTAGTTGATGCAACAAGCCTGATCATTGTTGCCGACGGGTAGGAAATGGGTCAAGCCTAACTTCCGGAGGAGAGCCGGTGATAGCGGGTCTTGCGGTAGGTAATAAGCTGCACAACAAACACCGAAATCGCGCCCAGCAACAGGATGTGGACAAACCCGCCCTTGTGCAGGAGGAACTTGAGGACGACCCAAACAATGAAAAGTATGGCGCTAACTGCCCACATTTGAATTCCTCTTAATGACTGTTTGCGACGCTCCGCACGCGCGAGTGGCGACCGCCTTTGTCCGGCAGCACTGGCGTTATTACCGCTCCGCCGGAAACAAAAAATCGCACCGGAGTTGAGAATCGGCCGGTTCCAGAATCGGCTGGCGCGACGCGCCAGTTGTAATAGCCCGGCGGCAGGCCAGTCGCCGTGAAGCGCTCGCCCGGCACTCGGCCGTCAAAAAATATGCTGCGAAAAGTTTCATCGCTGGCGATTTGAAGCCGGTACTTCGCAACGCCTTTTTGCCTGGTCCATTGGATCGAGACAGGAAACGAAATCAAACGTGCGCCGGATTGCTGGCCCACAACAACCAGCGAGCAAACGAACAGCAACGGCGCCAGACCGAGTTGAACTATTAAGAATCTCGTGAAGGAGTTTTGGAATGGTCTCGAGCGGTTACGGCACAACTGTGAGGGCGGTGTTTCCTGAACCGCTGATGAATTACGGAGCTTCATTTAGCTTATAACCAACGCCGCGAACCGTGAGCACGTAACGCGGATTCTTGGGATCAGTTTCCAGTTTCTTACGCAGCCGATTAATGTGCGGATCGATGTTCCGCTGATAGCCTTCGTACTCGGTGCTCCACACGCGATCAAGCAACGCATTGCGTGACCAGGCGCGACCGGGCTCAGACGCCAGCAGCTCCAAAATTTGGAACTCGAGCGGCGTCAGATCGATGCGCGTGCCTTCGCGGATAACTTCGTGGCGGCGCTTATCGATCACCAAAGCGCCAACCGAAACGCGTTCATCATCGGTGCTGGTGGCCACGGCTGTCGAGCGCTTTAACAGGGCCTCGACGCGGTACTCAAGTTCGCGCGGACTAAAAGGCTTGCCTAGATAATCGTCGCCGCCGGCTTCGAAACCTGCGACCTTGTAATCCAGTGCATCGTGCGCGGTCAAAAACAACGCTGGTGTTTGCACGCCGCGCTCGCGGGCGCGTTTCAAAAGATCAAAGCCCGACATCCCGGGCATGGAAACATCAAAAATAAAACAATCGAATTTGCCCGTCGTTGCCGGCTGCAGCGCCGCGTTGCCGCTGTCTCGCTCATCGACCTGGAACCCAAGCCGGCGAAAATATTCCGCGAGCAACAGACGCATATCTGCATCGTCATCGACTATCAACAAGCGTTTCCCTGCGAACTTGCTCTCTACCTGAGATGGCTGTGCCAAGTTTCTTGATCCCGTCGGGTTGGATTTAGGTGTTTATTGAATCAGCTGGAATTATAGCTCAGTTTAGGGATGTGGTCTAAGAAAGAACGTGTCAGTCGGCTGGCGATCACATATCCGACGCATTACTTGAGTTGCTTATTGATCCTGTCCAACCAATAGTCAGGTTTCCTGTGCAGGTGGGCAAGAGCGACAACCAGTATTTCAGATTCCAGCATTTGGTAAGTTAAGGCCTAAGGAAAGCGGCGGGTTTTGCATCTGCGGCTATGTTGGGTGAACGGCTGCCATGCTTGTGGAAACTGCTTGATTCGTTGCACGGTACTGAGTACTTCAAGTAGAAACTGATCGCCCAAACCCTGCAACTCGCTGTTGTAATACTCAACCGTTTCGTCAAGCTCTTGCTGGGCAACATCAAGGAATCAATTTCCATTTACTTGCGATATTTTGCCAGCACATCTGTTAATGAAACGGATTTTAGCTTTCCCGCCTGGTATGCCTGGATGCGGTCCTCAACTTCCTTCCGCCACAGCGCATCGATCACTTCGTCGGGTTCGTCGAGACTGGAAAGGAGTTGGTCGACGAGACGAGCTTTTTCCAGGGCGGGCAGCTCCATTAGTCGATCAAGAATTTCGCGGTTTTCTACACTCATTGCCATGCCTTCCTTTCATTGTTGACAATGAAGTTTACCATCGCAGATTGGTCTAGCCGAAACAAATTCAGTTCAATCTTAGCAGGGTTCGGAGTCTTGAACACCAGTGTAAACTCGGTAGCGGTTTCGCCAGATTCTGTATTTCGCTTACCACAATTTCTGCCTGATACATTCCTCGATCCGTTGCACTTCCGCGATGGAAGCGGGCATCACCGGCCATGTTTGGACATTGCGAGAATTGCTTGTGGCGTAACTGACCGTTAGCTAATGCGGTTACGCACAAGGTCAAAGGACAATCTCTTTGATATGAAACCATCGCCAGTAAGCATAATTTCTAGGTAACTAAAGTCCCATAACCTCTCGGTGTTTCCATCTTCCGCAGCTACTAAATATTCTGCATCCCACGGTTCAAGCCAAAGACGAAGCCCAAACGTCTCGATCTTCCCGTGTGCTAGGTTTTCTACGTTTTGATCGTCATAGAGCATTTCAAGGCGTCCCTTCAGTTTGTTACCTTGGAACATGACGTGCCTTCAGCCTTCCGATCTACGCTTATTTCATAAACGGAGCCGTTGAAAACCTTGAATTGGAAGTTTAGGTGTGGTTTATCAAAAACCCTGAGACCGCTGTTGCCTACGAGGAAACCAACCACCTGAACGGCTTGGTTTATC
Organism: Blastocatellia bacterium; assembly: GCA_031371765.1. Classification (GTDB taxonomy): domain Bacteria; phylum Acidobacteriota; class Blastocatellia; order Pyrinomonadales; family Pyrinomonadaceae; genus PSRF01. The sequence goes on along the minus strand of JANMKA010000090.1, from coordinate 14,348 downwards.
GCCTTGCGATCTTGTTCCCAGATTGATGACACTGGAGCTTCTGGCGAGGCCTTGTCGCGCAATAACGCGATCAGACTGTCCTTATCTGCGATCAGGGAATCCTTACTGGCTAGGTTTTCCTTGAATAGCCATCTGACCAATAGGAAGGCTATCGCAAAAACCAGCAAGCACGAAAACAAGAAGATAAGGGGTGCCTGGCTAATCAGGCACCCTCTTTCATCAAGCGATCCAAAAGCCAACTTATGGGGAGAGGCATCGCCGATAATTGTATGCTTCGGATAACCAAACGGCCAGCAACACACTAACGGAGCACCACCTGAAACTGCTTCGCCTTGACGCTTTTGCGGCCTGATACGTATAGTTGCTCTTTAATTTTTACAGCCGTCTTTCCTTCCTTGTGACTGACTAAACCGAGACTTTCCCGAAGTAGATGCGTGATCTTAGAAGACTGCTCAGGTACTTAAAACCTCACTGGGGAACCTTCACACTGGCGACCATTGCGATGCTCGTCGTCGGTTTGCTGGAAACCGCGATTGGTGGTCTGATAGTCCCCATCTTTGATCAGGCGTTTGCTCAGGGCGCCGGCCAGCGCACATCTACCCTTTTTGGACTCCAACGAATCATTCCACCGTCGGGCCTGGGCGCTTGGAAAATGATCTCTGTTCTGCTCCTTGTGTTCACTCTGACGAAGGGCATCGCGGAATATTTTTCCACTTACCTGATGGCGCGCATCGGCCAGTCAGCAGTCTTGAAACTAAGACAAGATCTCTTCAGCCACTTGCTGGGCCAGTCTGCCAGTTTTTTTGAACGTCATCGCACTAACTACCTGGTCTCCAGGTTGGTATCGAGCGCGGCGGCTATTGAAGCTGCAGTATCCAGCACACTGCGCGACATGCTGCGAGAGAGTTTTACCTTAATCTTTTTTCTTGGTGCATCTTTCTACTACAGTTGGCGGTTGACGCTCGGCTCTCTGACAATCGCTCCTATCGTTGCGGTTCTAACCGCGCGCTTCGGCACCGCGCTGCGCAACCTTTCACGCGAAAGCCTTGAAGGTAACAAACAACTGACTGACACTGCGCAGGAAGCGTTGTCTAATCAAACGATCGTTAAAGCTTATCGCTCAGAATCGCGCGAATCGGAACGCTTCACAACAGTTGCCCAAAGAATTGTGCGCGCCAACCTTCGAACGGCAAGCATCTCGGGATTTGCCCCACCGACGATTGAAATGATTGGCATGATCTTCGTCGTGTTTTTGCTTTATTTTGGCCAGCGGGAAATCGTTTCGGGTCGCATGTACGCGGCGCAGTTTCTGGCTTTCATATTTTTCCTTTTCCGCAGTTACGATCCGATGCGCAAACTGTCGCGTTTGCAAAACGCCATGGAGCAAGCGTTGGCCGCCGCTCAACATGTCTGGGAAGTAATGGACGAGGATGCGCATCTGCCGGAGAAGGAAAACGCAGTCGTGCTTGGTCCAGTGACCCGCGCGATCGAACTCAAGGACGTTTCGTTTGGCTACGCAAACGAAGCACGTTCCGTTTTGCACAACATCAATTTAACCGTGCCGGCCGGTTCGATGGTTGCTCTTGTTGGTGAATCCGGCGGCGGCAAATCGACGCTGACGAAGTTGCTGCCTCGTTTCCATGATCCGGTTTCGGGCGCGGTGCTCTGGGACGGTACTGATTTGCGCGATGCAACCATCTCGAGTTTGCGCGCCCAGATTGCGCTCGTCACTCAGGAAACAGTCCTGTTCAACGATACCGTTCGTCACAACATTGCGTACGGTAAACCGGACGCGAGCCAGGCTGAGATTGAAGCGGCGGCGCGCATCGCTTTCGCGCATGACTTCATAGAAGAACTGCCGCAGAAGTACGAAACGATCGTTGGTGAGCGCGGAATTTTTCTTTCCGGCGGGCAGCGCCAGCGGCTGGCAATCGCGCGCGCCCTGTTGGTTGACGCGCCCGTGCTGATTCTGGACGAGGCGACTTCGGCGTTGGATGCTGAATCAGAACGCTTTGTCCAGCAAGCCATCGCGAACCTGGTGCGCAACCGCACCACGATGGTCATCGCCCATCGTCTTTCAACTGTCAGGCGCGCCGATGCGATCGTGGTGGTGGAGGGCGGCCGCATTACTGAAGTTGGCACGCATTCCGAACTGCTGCTGCGTGGCGGACAGTATCGCAAACTCTACGAACTTCAATTTGCGGATGAAGAAGAAGAAATAACTGTTACTCAATCTTAATTTATGTTTTAAGCTTTGTACTCTGAACTTAGTACTTTGAACTTGGTATTTTGAACTTGGTGTTTGGGCTTCGGTCTTTGGTCTTCGGTCTTCGAAAGCGGCAACAAAGTACAAAGCTCAAAGTACAAAGCTCAAAATCGCAATTTAAGAATGCCAGCGTTTTCAGGTTAATTATGAAATCAATGACAGGCTACGGGCGCGGTTCAGCGGAAGGCGACAACTTTTCTGTTTCCGTGGATGTAAAGACGGTAAACAATCGTTTCCTCGACGTGCACCTGCGCCTCGGAGGCGAGCTTGCTCCACTCGAGCCTGGGATCAAACGCCAAATTAGTTCGCGCCTTTCGCGTGGCCGCGTCGATGTAACCATCAACTTGGAAAAGACTTCGCAAACAGCCTATGAACTGAACCGCCCCTTAATCGCTGGTTACGTTAATGCGCTGCGCGAAATGCAAACTGAGTTTGGCATCGCCGGCGAATTGGACATCAATCTGGTCGCCCGGCTGCCCGGTGCGTTACAGCCATCACGCGATGGTCTTGCCGACAACGTGTCGGCCGGTCTCGAGAAAGCTTTGGCGGGGGCGCTCGATGAACTCGAAGGGATGCGCGCGCAGGAAGGCGAAGCGCTGCGCCAGGAGATGTCCGAACGCATTGGCAAGATTGAAGCGCTGGTGCCGCTGATTGAAAGCGCCGCGGCCGGTTTGGTTGACGCCTATCGCGCACGCCTGCAAAAACGCATTTCCGAACTGCTCTCGCGAAATGGACAATTGGTCGAGATCGATCACGGCCGGCTGGCCCAGGAAGTTGCATATCTTTCGGATCGCAGCGACGTCAGCGAAGAGATGGTCCGCCTGCGCAGCCACCTGATCCAGTTTCGCGACGCTTTGAATTCCAGCGCCGAAACCGGCAAGATGCTCGACTTCCTTTTGCAGGAGCTTAACCGCGAAGCCAATACCACGTTGTCCAAGTCAACCGATCTTTCAATGAAAGAAGCGGCGCTGGCGATCAAGGCGGAAGTCGAGAAACTTCGCGAGCAGGTCCAGAATGTTGAGTGACCTAGACCATAACCAGGCGGAAAACTTGCCCGCGGAAGCGACCGAAGGCCGTGGCATTCTCTTCGTTGTCAGTTCACCTTCCGGCGGCGGCAAGGGCACGTTGATCCAGCGCGTGTTGAATAAGGTGCCTAATCTTAGCTATTCTGTTTCGTTTACAACCAGGGCGCCGAGAAGCGGTGAAGTGAATGGGCGCGAGTATTTCTTTGTCACGCCCAAACAATTTAAGGAAATGGCCGCCGCTGATGAGTTCTTGGAATCGGCAACAGTTCACTGCCACCTCTACGGCACGGCGCGAAATCAGGTCGCACAGGAAATCGCCGCAGGCCGCGACATCGTGCTCGAGGTAGATGTTCAGGGCGCGGCCAGCGTGCGCCAACTGATGAGCGATTCGGTCAGTATCTTTATTCTGCCGCCATCGTTTGAAGTATTGAAAACCCGGCTGACCGCGCGCGGCACGGATTCACCGGAAGAGTTGGACGTGCGGCTGCGGAATGCGCCGGTCGAGTTAAAAGACTATTCCGCATTTCAATACGTGATCATCAACGATGATGCCGAACTCGCGGCCAACCAACTGGCCGCAATTGTATTTGCTGAAAGAGCGCGCCTAAGCCGGCAGGAACGGAAAGTGAAAAACGTCGTCGAGGCGTTTATGGCAAAAGAAGAAGGCAATTCAAATTAAGTTTCTTATTTGAGCAGGAGGATGAGTATTTATAATGGCAACCAAAGAAGTGATTGAAGAGATCGCCGAAGAAACGCAGGCGCCGGAAATTGATTCCAAGTATCGTCTGATAATTCTCGCCGCCAAGCGAAGCAAACAATTGCAGAGAGGTGCCCGGCCGCGCATCGAGATCGATACGGTCAAACATAAAAACACGCGTATTGCTTTGGAAGAGGTGATGCGAGGCCGCGTCAACTTCACGCTAACTGACCCTGATAAAGAATAATTTGTCGTTTTCGCTCGAGCTGGAAACCTTTTACATGCCCTTGTAATCCGGGCCTCCACCGCCTTCCGGGGTTACCCAGTTAATAATCTGATAGGGATCCATGATGTCGCAGGTCTTGCAATGAACGCAGTTTGAGAAATTGATCTGCAACTTGCGCTTCCCTTCCGTCCCGTCGTCAACCATTTCATAAACGGCGGCGGGGCAAAACCGCTGACAGGGATTTCCGTACTCTTCCCGGCAACGCGTCGCACAGATGTTGGTATCGAGCACGTGAAGGTGTGCCGGTTGGTCTTCGCTGTGGCCTACCGCGGCGTGGTAAACGTCAGTCAACTTATTAAAAGCAATCTTGCCGTCAAAGCGTAGGCCATCGTAGCGTTGTTCGATATTGTCGCCGCGATATCCGTAAGCTGAAAGCTTCTTCATCGTTTCATGACCGGCTTCCGCTTTCGCGCGATCGAAGAGCCCCCACGAGCGGCCGCCGGTGATGAACTGCAACCCGGTGTTTGCCAGTCCCAACCAGCGACCGTGCTTGAAGCCGGCATGAAAATTCCGGACCTTGCGCAGTTCCGGAATAATCCAACTTTCGTTGACGAGCTGTTCGTACCGCTGCAACTGCCTGGCTGAGTAGTCTCCAGCTAACAACGATTCAAAAATAGCCTGCGCCGCGAGCATGCCGCTTTTGATCGCCGAGTGAATTCCTTTCAATCTTTGCGAATTGAGAAAGCCGGCGCAGTCGCCCACCAGCAACACGCCGTCCGCGTAGATTTGCGGCATAGCATAATAGCCGCCAGCCGCGATTGTCTTCGCGCCATAGCGAATCATCTTGCCGCCTTCCAATAACCGGGTGACAAAAGGATGTTGTTTGAAACGTTGAAACTCGGCATGCGGATCGAGCAGCGGATCCTGATAGTCGAGGCCGGTCACGTAGCCAAGATTCACGATGCGGTTCTGCATTCCATAAATCCAACCACCGCCATAGGTATGCGCGTCGGAAGGAAAGCCAAGTGTGTGCGTGACTCTGCCGGTCGGATATCTATCGTCAGGCAACTCCCAAAGTTCCTTGACGCCGATGCTGTACACCTGTGGTTCGCGCCCGTCATTGAGATTCAAGCGAGCAGTTAATTGTTTGGTTAACGAACCGCGCGGCCCTTCGCCGAGCACCGTGACCTTGGCGCGGAGATCGACACCGGGCTCGAAGTTTGGTTTGCGTTTTCCTTCTTTGTCGATTCCCTTATCGCCGGTGCGCACGCCTACCACGCGCTCGTCTTCGTCATAAAGAACGTCGGCGCCGGGAAACTCAGGAAAAATATTTACGCCGGCTTCTTCACATTTCTCGCCGAGCCAGGCCGTAAGACGATTAAGCGAAACAATGTAATAACCGTGATTCTTCAGCGGCGGCGGTGTGATCGGCGAACGAAGCGCATGCTTCTTTGTCAGATAAAGGAAATAGTCTTCCTTCACCGGCGATTCCAACGGCGCACCCTGCTCAACAAAATCTGGAATCAACTCGCGCAACCCGCGCGGATCCATTACGGCGCCAGACAGAATGTGCGCGCCCACAGTCGCGCCTTTTTCAATTACGCCGATTTCGATTTCACCAAGCGCCGCGCCGGTGCGTGTGCCACTTGCGACTTCTTCGTTGTGCGTTTTTACGAGTTTCGCCAGATGTAGGGCGCCGCTGAGATTCGCGGGTCCAGCCCCGACGAAAACCACATCCATTTCCAGAGTTTCGCGTTCCAAATGATCAGTCCTGTCGAGAAAAATGAATAGCCATTCAGTTTGCGGAGTATAGCAAATCAGCCTGCCAGTCCTGAAATCGGAATTGATGCGACCGCAAATTGGACGAAGCCCGTTCGTAACGTGGTTTGATTTAATCTCAATTCTTCCTTTGCGCTCCTTCGTCTCTCGGTGGTGAGCAATCGGCAAGGCCGATCTACCACCGAGTTACAGCGAACACAAAGGACGCACAGAGAAGAGTAGGCATGAGCTTGATTGAACTTTTGCGCGCCTTATTTCACTGAGTTGAGGTAAACTCTCCAGCCATCTCGTTATGCAAAGCGTTTCCCCGCGCCGGTTTCTGATTCTTGCCTTGCTGCTTGCGGCTTCGTTGTCCCTTGTTGCCTTCCGTCTTCACGCGAATAACTTTGGACGCTCTTCAAAAGGAGAGACAAAGACTCTGCAACCGGCGTTGATTCTTTGGGCCTGGGAGCGACCGGAAGATCTAAATTTCATCAATCCGCAAAAAATCGCTGTCGCGTATTTAGCCAAAACGGTTTTTTTGCGAGGATCGGGGCTGTTAACGAAGCCGCGACTGCAACCGCTCGCGATCCCTTCTGGAACGACAGTGATTCCAGTCGCCAGAATTGAAGTCGACACCGACAAACCTCCCTCACTTTCCGGCCAGCAGGCAAAGGAAACCGCCACCGAGATCGCCAAACTTTCATTAATCGCAAACACGTCGATGGTTCAAGTGGATTTCGATGCGACCAGCGGTCAGCGTCAGTTTTATCGCACGCTAATAATTGAACTTCGCAAGCGAATGCCGCCGGGAACCAAGCTATCGATAACGGCGCTCAGTTCGTGGTGCCAGGGCGACGACTGGCTGGGGGAGCTGCCGATTGACGAAGCTGTGCCGATGCTGTTTCGCATGGGGCTCGACCGCAATGCAATCCTGTCGCGACTAAACGGCGCAGGATTTAATTCGACACGCTGTCATTCGAGCGCCGGAATTTCGACCGATGAACACGTCAACAACCTGCCCGCAGTGTCGCGGCTTTATGTTTTCAATCCGAATGGTTGGAATCGCGACGCACTAAACAAAGTGATGGAGACCTATCAACGATGACACGAAGATTCACCGGCCTGTTAACGATCGCCTTGATTGCTGTCATGTTAGCCGGACCAGCGACCGCGCTTGCGTGTGGTCCATTTTCGCTGGATACAATTTTCGTGTTCACCATCCATCCCGAATACCCGCTGGAGAACTTTGCGCGCGGCAACCTTGGAATGGTCCAGCCTAGTTACGCGCGGTCGTATCTTTACGTTGCTTACCGGTATTTGAATGGAAACGGCTTCACGCCTGCGGAACAAAACGCGCTGGTCGAACTCTGGGGCGATCGGCTGAATTTGCGCTGGGAACCGAGCGAAGAACAATCGGTGAAGCGCTGGCTTGAGGCGCGGAACAAAGTTCCGGGCGCGGCCGCAATATCAAACATCGAAGTCTATCGCAGCCGGGAAAAGCCCAACGAGTATGAGACTTATTTGAATTGCCAGAAGGATGCGTTTGAAACAGCAGCCGATACATTTGCGGCCCGCAACAAACAATGGGGAGCCGACAGCGCTTCACTAAAGTCGTGGGCGGCGGCGCAGGATCAAGTCTTCGCAAATTGCTCGGAAGGAAAACACATTCCGGAGGCTATTGCCTCGGACGCTGACAAACTTGCTCGCGCAGACCGGCAATATCAAATCGCCGCCGCAAATTTTTACTCCGGCGATTTCGATCAGGCGCTCGCTGGTTTCCAGACGATAGCTGCTGATCGCACTTCGCCCTGGCATAACTCAGCGCCTTATCTCGTCGCGCGGACACTTCTGCGCAAGGCCAGTCTCGGAGCTGAGGACCAGAAAGCAGCGTCTTTAACGGAATCAGAGAAGCAGTTAAATGAGATTCTCGCGAGTGAGGAATTGAAGCAGTTTCATGAAAATGCGCAGCGGCTGCTCAGTCTCGTGCGACTACGGTTACATCCGAAAGATGTTGTTCACGAACTAGCTACTTCTTTGACCGGCAAAAAGGCGAATCCGAATCTGAAGCAGGAACTTTGGGACTATACGATTTTGCTGGACCAGTTCATTGGCGATGAGCCGGCAGCGGCGTTTCCCGCGAATGCTGCTGAACTTGGCGGAGATGAGTTAACTGAATGGCTTGTTACTTTTCAATCGGAAAAACCTGAAGCGGGTTCGCACGCGTTTGACCGCTGGCAAGCCACGTCGTCAGTTCCCTGGCTCATCGCCGCGCTTACTAAAGTGGATCCAAAGCACCCACACGCGGATACGCTAAAGCGCGCCGCGGCGGCTATTCCACCTAACTCCCCCGCGTTTCCTTCGGCTGTGTTCCACATTGCTCGTTTGAATATTGCGGCCGGTCGCTTTAATGAAGCACGCGCCATGCTTGATGAGTTGTTGCGTAAGGATCGTGCTCATCTGAATACCTCGGCGCTGAACTCGTTGCGCCACGAACGCATGCTGGTGGCAAACAACCTGGATGAGTTTCTAACTTATGCCCAAAGTGTGCCGGCGGGTATGAGCTGGAATGATGATGGTCGCGAGATTCCCGCAGAGCCCGACGATGTTTCGGAAGGCCTAAAATCTCTTCAGGGTAAGCCGTTGTTTGACGACGCTGCCGCGAAGGCCCTGAACGAGAAAATTCCGCTCTCGCTTCTGAAGCAGGCGGCCGTTAGCAAGACATTACCCGATCATTTGCGCCGCGACGTTGCACAAGCAGCGTGGCTGCGGTCGGTACTCCTGCGTGACGAAGTCACCGCGGCGGAACTTGCGCCGACCTTAAAAGCTCTCGTGCCCGAGATGGCTTCGCTGCTTGATAACTTCCTCGCCGCGCCCGATTGGCAAGCGAAACAATTCGCCGGGATTTATGCCTGGTTGAAGTTTCCCGGGCTGGAACCAGTCGTGGATACGGGCATTGGACGACAGATTCCGCTCGGTGAACAAGACAGCTATCGCGATAATTGGTGGTGCGCTGCGGCGTACCCTGCCAACGCTGATGCCTCGGAAGACAGTGCAAAAAAGCGCGCCGCGAACGAAGAAAGCGCGCCGGCTTTTCTGACCAAAGCACAACAAGCAAACGCCAGCAAAGAGTACGCGCTTCTTTCTTCACTCGGAGCGGCTCCCAGTTACATCTCGCAACAAGTTGTTGCCTGGGCCACGCGCAACCCGACCGACCCCAGGGTTCCAGAAGCACTGCATCTCGCCGTCAATACCACGCGACACGGTTGCACCGATAAACAGACGGGTAGATGGTCAAAAGCCGCGTGGGACTTGCTCCATCGCCGCTATCCTAGCAATGCCTGGACTAAGCGGACGCCATATTGGTTTAAAGACTGAAGCCACACTCCATTGCCACTCAGATTTTGACCGCGCACCTCCAGCCAGCGCGGTTCGCATTCTTATCTCCAAACTGTAGAATGTAAGAAAACTAAAACTGGGAATTTACTCTTGACTGAACACGCCCACACCAATCGCTTAATCAACGAAACCAGCCCGTACCTGCTGCAACACGCGCACAATCCCGTCGATTGGTTTCCCTGGGGTGATGAAGCTTTTGCAATCGCGCGTAGCGAACAAAAGCCGCTGCTGCTCAGCATCGGGTACTCGGCCTGCCATTGGTGTCATGTGATGGAGCACGAGTCCTTCGAAAACGAAGCGATTGCAAAATTGATGAACGACAATTTCGTCAACATCAAAGTCGATCGCGAAGAACGGCCCGATCTGGATCAGATCTATATGAACGCCGTGCAAATGATGACGCAGCACGGTGGCTGGCCGATGACTGTCTTCCTAACGCCGGACGCTGTTCCGTTTTACGCAGGCACCTATTTCCCACCCGAAGATCGCTACAACATGCCTGGGTTTCCGCGCGTGCTCATCAGCGTCGCCGACGCCTTTCGCGAACGACCTGAAGATGTCGGTCAAACCGCGCAGTCGGTGTTGAGCGAACTTAAACGCGCGACTGCAATCGTTGAGTCAAACGAAGTATTGACAGTCGAGCTGCTCGATGGGGCCTACCGGGGAATAATCAAGAACTACGACGCAACCAACGGCGGGTTTGGCGGCGCACCAAAGTTTCCACCAGCAATGACGCTCGAGTTCCTGCTGCACACGTATTATCGCATCGGCAACGCGCCGGCGTTGGAAATCGTCCAGCACAGTACGCGCAAGATGGCGGATGGCGGCATCTATGATCAATTAGGCGGCGGGTTTCATCGCTATTCAACGGACGCCCGTTGGCTGGTCCCTCACTTTGAGAAGATGTTGTACGACAATGCCCTGCTGTCGCACCTCTATCTCCATTATTACCAGCTCACCGGCGACGAAGGGGCGCGGACAATTGCCGAAGGAATTCTGGATTATGTAGTACGGGAGATGACTGACGAACTGGGAGGCTTTTATTCCACCCAGGATGCCGACTCGGAAGGAGTCGAAGGAAAGTTCTTTGTTTGGAGTCTTGCTGAAGTTGAAGCTCTGCTCGGAAAAGAGGACGCAGCCCTGTTTGCGGCTTATTACAACGTAACCAGCGAAGGTAACTTTGAAGGCGAGAACATCCTGAACGTCACGCACGATCTTGCAGCAGTCGCCGCGCGTAAGAAAGTGACGGTTGAGGAACTTGAGGCTGCTCTTCTTAGAGGTCGTAAGACTCTGTTTGCAGCCCGCGAGAAACGAATAAAGCCGGCCCGCGACGAAAAAGTCTTGACCGCCTGGAACGGTTTAATGCTTGCAAGCTTCGCTAAAGCCGGGGCGATTCTTGATCGTTCGGATTATTCGGAAGTTGCAAAACAGAACGCGCGCTTTGTATTGAACAACCTCCAGCGCGACGGATTATTGCTCAGAAGTTACAAGGATGGTGAAGCAAAGCTAAACGCCTATCTCGAGGACTACTCATTTTACTCGGAAGGATTGCTGACTCTGTTCGAGACTACTGGCGAGCTCGAGTGGTTTAATCAGGCGCGTAATCTTTGTGATGTGATGATACGAGAATTCTGGGACGAAGAAGAGGGCGGCTTTTTCTTTACTGGCGCCAGTCACGAACAATTGATTGTGCGCGCCAAAGACTTTTTTGATAACGCAACTCCGTCGGGAAATTCAATTGCGGCCGAAGTCCTTTTGCGTCTTGGCGCGCTTACGAACAATCAGGATTACCAACGACGAGCCGCTACCATTTTGCGCCTCACAGCCAACGGTATGCTTCGTTACCCGTCAGGTTTTGGCCGTGTATTGGGTGCCCTCGATTTCTATCTTGATTCGCCGAAGGAAATCGCACTAATCGGAGCGAACGATTCTAAGCAGACCATTTCGCTTGCCCGAGAAATCTGGTCTCGTTACCTGCCGAACAAAGTCGTCGCCCAAGCTGCGCCGGAGGATAATGCTGCCGCAAAGGCAATTCCGCTCCTTCAGGGGCGACTCCAGTTGGACGGACAACCGACCGCCTATGTTTGCGAACATTTTGCTTGCAAGAGCGCTGTCATTACTCCCGCCGAACTGGGTGCCCAACTGGACCGAAACACCGCGACCGCGCCTTAGGGTGCTCTCTTTCCGTGCCTCCGGCGGTAATTACTCATTGACTCCAACCATCTGACTGGTTTATCTTTAGGGCTTGCCAAACATTGTTTGGCACACCCCAGCCCAAGCAGATCCGACTCGCCCTTGCATTTACCTGTTCGAGTGCCACGCTAGAAAAACTCAGAGTAGACCTTTCGTCGCTTCGGCCCGGCGGCCGACCAACCAATATGAATATTCCACGGAACTGGAAAAGCACGTTGCTCCTGGGCAGCATCTCAGCTCTCGGTTTGCTGCTCTTAGGTTCGGCCTTGATTTCGACGGTCAGGCTTCCCTTTCTTTCGCGTGCCGGCTTGTTCTCCTGGTTGGTGCTGCTCGTCCTGACAGTCGTCGCCAGTCGCTTCACCGTTTCCATAACATCAACTCTTGGTACCCGCCAAAGCCGGAAATCGGTTGCGGATGCCCTGGTGTTCCTGGCAGTCATTCTCTATGCAGTGCCTCCTGCGGACACTGCCGGTCCGGCGACCTTACTGGCGGCGATCGTTGCGTTCGTCTCCACCTACGGTCTGGCCGGCCGACGCGAATCAATCGCGACTACTGCCATCGCAATCATCTCCACATTTCTGTCGGCCTCGTGCTATGGATTTCTCGCTACAGTCTTTGCCGACGATCTTTCAAAGAGCGCTGCGCAAGGACTGCCTTTAAGCGTCTTCCTCGTGCCTCTTTGCGTGCTGGCGGTGCTTCAATATCTCTTCAGCACGCTGGCAACAATGCACTTTTTGAACTTGCTTGACGATAATCCGCGAACTCTTCCTTCACAGGAAAGCCTGGTTTGGACGCTGACGACGCAAGTGGCCGGCGCAGCTTCGGCAGTTCTTTTTTATTCAGCCCTTACCGGCGGCGGTTTCGCGTTTATCCTGCTGGGACTTTTGATTACCGCCATGGTCCATCTGCTCTATCGCTTCAACGAAAAGCGTTTGAATGAAGTGAGACGTGCCGAGGTTGAAAATCGCAAGCACGTTGAAGAGATGGCAAACATCCACATGAACACCATCGAGTCCCTGGCGATTGCCATTGACGCAAAGGATCAGACTACCCATGGCCATGTGCGCCGCACGCAGATTTATGCTTCCGAGATGGGAAGACTTTGCAAGGTCGGCGGCCAGGAATTGCAAGCGCTTTTTGCCGGCGCCTTGTTGCACGACATCGGCAAGCTGGCCGTGCCTGAATATATTCTGAACAAGCCGGGGAAACTAACCGAAGCGGAATTCGCGAAGATGAAGATCCATCCCACAGTTGGTGGCGATATTCTGCGGCGCGTCAACTTTCCCTACCCGGTGGAAGACATTGTTCGTTTCCATCATGAAAAATGGGACGGCAGTGGCTATCCCAAGGGTCTCAAAGGCGAAGGGATTCCCTTGGTGGCCAGAATTATTTCAGTCGTGGACTTCTACGATGCCACGCGTTGTGATCGGCCCTATCGTAAGGGGATGAAGCGCGAGGACTCGCTGGCCTTGTTAAAAGGAATGGCGGGAAGCGCTTTCGACCCGAAAGTCGTGGACAAGTTTATCGAGCACGTTGAGGAATTCGACCGGCTGATCGATGCCGAAGATATTCAGGAGCAAGTGCCCGCCGAAACTACTGCCCATGACTATGAGACGAAGACCAAACCGGACGCGGGCCTTGCGTCCAACCTGGTAGGTACGCCAGACGACGATCAGGCCGGGTTTCGTTCGATTACCGAAGCGCAACGCGAGGTATTTGCGCTTCACGAGATCGCGCAAACGATCGGTTCCTCGCTAAATATGAACGACACCGTTTCGTTAATCTCGAATAAATTGAAAGCGATCGTTCCGTTTGATACGTGCATTATTTTTGTAGTCGATGAAAAGTCCGGAAAAGCCGTAGCCGCTCACGCCGTTGGCGAAGACGCCGCCGCCTTCAGCCAGCGACGCATGAACATAGGCGACGGAATTACGGGTTGGGTAATAGCCAACGAACGATCAATGTGTAACGCCTCGCCGGAACTCGACCTGGTGGGTGTGCCTGAAGAATTGTCTAAGAGTTACAAGGGCGTATTGGTATCGCCGCTGTTGCGCGAAGACGGCGCCTTTGGTGCGCTCACTCTCTATTCAAAGAGCCGCACCTCGTACACTACCGAACATGTTCGCTTGTTGGAATCTGTCTGTCAGCATGCCTCAACCGCACTTAACAACGCGATGACCTTCGAGAAAACGAAAGAGAGCGCGCTGGTCGATTCACTCACCAACCTGCCAAACGCCCGCGGCTTTTACATGATGCTGGAACAGCGACTGGCCGAGTGTCAGCGCATGGGCAACGAATCGCTGGCGGTAATGAGCATGGACGTGGACGACTTTAAAGCAATCAATGACCAGTATGGGCACACTATTGGAGATCGTGTGCTGGCGGGCGTAGCCGCCGTTATTCGTAAAGAGTTTCGGCAAATGGACATCCTCACCCGGTATGCAGGGGACGAGTTCGTAGCCATCATGCCGATGGCGTCGGGCATTATGGCCCAGTCAGTGGGCGAGCGAATCCGCAGCGCTGTGGAATCTCAGAAATTCTCGGTTCGTCCCGGTACGTTTGTTCAGGTCGGCATCAGCATGGGTGTTGCTTGTTACCCCGATCAAGGTGAGACGACTGAGGAATTGTTGACGGCTGCCGCCCGAAAAATGCAAACGAACAAACACTCGCGGAAGACCGTAATAAGTTGGGCGAACATGCCGGTCGCCAACCTGGATGCGCTGCGTTAGTCGAACCACTAACGAATTTAATCAAGCACGTTGCGTATGGCGACGTGCTTTTTTT
>JANMKA010000032.1:0-8951 GCA_031371765.1 Blastocatellia bacterium | reverse complement strand
TTCGCCGCTGTCGAACTTTAGCAGCGAGGCCCGCCAATCCGGTCCCCAAAAGCACCATCGTCGCTGGTTCAGGAACAGTCGTATCGCAGTTTGGTTTGACCTCGAAACGCGCGCGCAGAAAGTCGTGATAGGCGCCATTGGTCGCGCCAAAAATAGTGACCGGCAGTACCGTCGCCGACACCGTAAAAGTATTAAATTGCCAAATGATACGCGAGTTAGTCAGCAGTGAAACCGAGTCACTGAAAGTTCCGATGGTGAGCGAGCCAATCAGATTTAGTGTCTGCGTCTCGCCGTTAACCGTTAGCAACTCCGAAAAATTTAGCGGATAAGTTCCTTCCGAACCGACACCCGTAAAGTCCTGGGTGAAAGTCACCGGATTGATGAGCGCAATGAATCTGCCACCCGCTGAATCGACTGTGTTTGATTCCGAATGGGGAGAGCCGATGAGCACATCAAACTCGTTGCCAGGCGTGCCGTTGCCGTTGTTACCCAACCCGTTCAATTGAAAGCCGCCACTTTGGGTGACGATTTGCAACGGATCTGCATTCGCGACTGGCGCGACGAGTAATAGTGAGCCGAAGGTCGCGGCGATGAAAAGGAATTTTAGCTTGCGGTTCATATTTGCTTTCGCTGGTACATTTTGGAGAATTAAGTCGCGGCGCGCCGTGGGCCGCGAACCCGATCGTTGGCTGGGGCGTTTAGCCAACTATCAGGCGGTTTTTGTAGACAAACACTTCGCTGGGAAATGTCGGCCGGCACTTAATGTTTCTCTGGGCGGTATAAATAACCAAACGAAGTCGCGTTCCAGCAAAGTGGAGAAGACATTCTTCTCTGTTCTAACTCGGGGTGCAATTACCTGGCTGGCTGCTGTTTTTGCTGAGGATGAAAAGGAAACGCCTTGCGGAATTGGGTAGCAGAATCCGTTGACTTGAAAGGGCCAGGTTCTCGATTGCCGTTCCTAATCCGTCGCCGCCAAAAAGAAGCAGCGTCGCGGTCGGTGGCGCCCATTTTATTAGGCGCGGAAGCATGGTCTCGAAGCGCTCGAGCGCCCGGCAGGTGACGAAATCAACATCGGGAGTTGCCACATTCTCAAATCGCTCGGCGACCACGTGGGCTCTTTCTTTAGTTGAGGTCGCTCGCAAGACTTCGCGCAGAAACAAAGCTTTCTTTTTTGCCGACTCTACCAATACCGCCTGCAGATCAGATCTGGCGATAAGACCGGGAACTATCGGCAGCCCGCCCCCTGACCCTACATCGGCAATGCGCGCGCCGGGCGGCAAATATTTCAACAGGAACAACGATTCGAGCACATGTCTGGTTGCAAACTCTTTTGGCGATTGGAACGAGACGAGATGCAAACGCGGGTTCCAATCAGAAAGCAGTTCGAAATATCTCGCCAAGCCGTCCAGCGCCTCCGCCGAAAGCGTTACCTCGTAAGCCGTCATCTCAGCTTTCAAGCATTCCCGGAACTGAGTGGTTTGGTCAGCGGTTTTCATTTCGGGAAGTTTCGACTAAAAATCGGCAGCGAGCAAAGCGTATGCTGAACGGGCTTTGCTTCTTTGCAACTTCGCGTGCGATTCTGTCCTCCAAAGTTAAGCATGACTAAAACATCTATGACCGATGATTTGGCGACGCAGCACGAACGCCTGGGGCGTGCGGTGACAAAGATCATCTCCGATTATGCAGCCACGCTCGACTCGAGAAAAGTTACCTCCTCAGCAACCCCACAAGACTTACATGAAATCTTCGCTGAGCCATTTCCTGAGCAGGGAATTGCGGCCGAAGAAATTCTGGCGCGCTTTACGGACGAAATATTGGTCCATGCGATGCAGGTCCCCAGCCCGCGCTACTTCGGCCAGTTTAATCCTACCCCGCTGCCGATTGGCGTTTGGGCGGATGCGTTGACTTCGGTGCTCAATCAAAACGCAGGCGCCTGGCGCAATGGACCAACCTCTGCAATGATCGAAGCGCGAGTGTTGCGGTGGTTGTGCGAACTGGTTGGTTACGGCCCGGAGAGTTTTGGCACCCTCGCCAGCGGCGGTACGGAAGCGAACCTGATTGCACTTAAGTGCGCCCGCGATCGCGCCCATCGAACGGCAGTACAAACTGGTTTGAGATCGGCGCCCGGCGATTTAGTTGTTTATGCTTCCGAACAGGCTCACTTTTCGATTGAAAGAAGCGTTGACGTACTCGGTCTCGGCCGCGCCAGCCTGCGCAAGATTCCAACTGGTCCTGATTTCCACATTCGAGCGGACGCTCTGCGAAAACAGCTCGAAGCAGATCGCCAGGCCGGCGCCATTCCTTGTTGCATCATCGGTTTGGCTGGAGCGACTTCAACCGGCGTAATCGATCCGTTGGCGGAACTGGCACAAATCGCCGTCGAGAATGACTGCTGGTATCACGTCGACGCGGCTTACGGAGGCACGCTCGCTTTCTCGTCGCGGCATCGCGAAAAACTGAAGGGCATCGCGCTTGCGGATTCGATAACTATCGATCCGCACAAGTGGATGTTTGTACCGTTTGCCTGCGGCGCGGTGCTGGTGCGCGATGGTGGACGAGTCCTGCGCGATGCGTTTGATATCACGCCGGAGTACTTGAATGAAGATCGGGGTGGCGTGGACGTAGAATTTGATTTCTTTCGTTATGGCCAGATGGGCACGCGCCGGTTCAATTCCTTGAAATTGTGGATGGCGCTCAAGTTCATGGGCAGGCAAGGTTACGCTAAGGCAATCGAGAAACAGATTGAACTTACCGAATACTTCGCTGGGAGCATCGACGCGCTGTCTGACTTTGTGCGGGTAAACGAAATTGAAACCGCCGTTTGTTGTTTTCGCTTTCTACCGGAGAGTTTGGCCGGGGCGCCCGGCGTCGAACAGGATGGCTTGCAGCAAAAACTGCAACAGGAAATCGAGCGCAGCGGTGAAGCGTGGATTCACACAACTGTCGTCAACGGCCGGCGAGTTTTGCGCATCAACATCAACAGTTTTCTGACGGAGCGCCGTCACCTTGATGATTTGTTAGAATTACTCGTGCGCTTGGGAAAAGAACATTGCTGAAAAGAAGCCATGATCGAGACTGGCATGTGAACTCGAGTGTTATGAAGCCTGCGGTAGCGGGTGGGTGTTTTCCCCCCCCCAACTCGAGCTAACAGACAGGCAGGTTGGCAGTTCCGAGTCTAGGCTTTAGCCTGTTCTGTCGCGGTACAGAAACCTAAAGGTTGGACACTAAACTGCTTGAATCCAGCGCCTCAAAAGGGAATTGAGCGAATGCTTGCGAGAAACCATTTCGTCGTTGCTTTCCTGTTAGTGTTGCTGACTTTGGCAGGAACAGCCGAGCGCGCAGCCTCGCAGACGACTTCACCTCGGTCGCTCGGCGCGGTGAAATCGCAGGCTGAGTTCGATTCGCTGGCAGTAACTTACGACGCCAACACTCCGTATGCCCTGCCGCACGTGCTGTTTGTCATCGATCGCAAGGACGGGAACAGAATCTACTACGTCGACACGAAGCGCTATGCTTTTCACAAAGATTTCGTAAACGGGACTTATCTATCGCTCGAGCGCGGCCGCGAGTTTTTCGAAAACAATTATCTGAAACCAAACCGGCGCTTCATTCTCGGCACGATTGCCTATCAAACACCCATCAAGCGTTGGACTTTCGAGTTCTGGGAAGGCGATCTGATTTCCGCCGATCAGATCAAACTCGCCGCCGATGTCATCAATAGAAGTTTCTTCGTTCCTGTTGCCTACAAACCTAATTCCAACCGGCAGGACGAAGCATCGCGAGCACTGCTGGGCGTGCAACGCGTTTTGCAAAGCGATATCGCTAAGGAACAGGAATACCAGGCGCTCAACGTCGCGACCGGACTGGGCCGCATACATGTTATTTCCAAGCTCGATGAGCATGTAGAGATCGGCTTCAACGAAATCCTGGTGCTCGACGAGGTGCCAATTCAATTGCCGCCGGTCGCGGGTGTGATCACTTCGAAACCTTCGACGCCTTTGTCGCACATCAACCTGCTTGCGAAAGGGTGGGGCATTCCCAACGCCTACATCAAGAACGCGACGACGCAGTTGAAACAATATGACGGCTGGTGGGTTACGTTCGAGGCGCGTCGTGACAACTACTCGATCAAGCGCGCGGACATCAATGAGTTACGCGAGTATCAAAAGCGGCTGGCCCAGCGGCTCGACATTGTGAAGCCAAAGTTTGATCTTTCTGAGACCCGCCTGCTTGGTCTTAGTCAGCAACGCGCCCGTTCCAGCATAGCGTTTGGCGGCAAATCCGCGAACCTCGGCGAGTTGATGAGTGCACGCCTGCCCGGCATCACAGTTCCCAACGGCTTTAGCGTTCCGTTTTATTACTACGATCAGTTTCTCAAGGCGAACAAACTCGACGACGCGATTTTCACGCTGCTCAACGATCAGAAGTTTGTTCATGATCCGGCGTACCGGCGAGCGCGTTTGACGGAACTGCGGCAGCGTATCGAGCAGGGTAAGTTTGATGAGAAACTACGGGCCCAAATTGTGCGGCGCGCGCGTCTGGAATTTCCAGACAAAGGGTTATTCGTTCGCAGTTCTTCTAACTCTGAAGACCTCCCGAATTTTAGTGGCGCCGGTTTGTACACGACCGTGCCAAATGTAAAAGGCGATCAGCAACTGATCGCTGCGATCAAAAGAGTCTGGGCCTCGCTTTGGAATTTTGAAGCTTACGAAGCGCGCGAACGCATGGCGGTGGACCATTCAAAGATTTTCATGGCTGTGCTGATTCAGGAAGGTATTAATTCGGAGAGCTCGGGCGTGATGATTACGACCGATCCCTACAATAAGGAAAACAACGGCGCCATCTACATCAGCGCCAAACGCGGCCTGGGTATCAAGGTAGTCGAGGGAAAGAAGGTCGCCGAGCAAATCATCTACCTGCCGCGCGCAAACGCTATTCAGATTCTGACGCGCTCGGATGAAGATAGTTTGTTGACGTTTGACGAGAAGGGCGGCGTAAAGGAAATTGCGATCACCGGCGAGCGGGTTGTTTTGACTGACGCTGTAGTGCGGCGTTTGGTGACCGCGGCTACGGCTATCAAGCGCATCTTTGGCCGCCGCGATCAGGACATTGAATGGGCGTACATGAATGGTCAGATTTACATTGTGCAGTCGCGGCCGTATATCGCGGGTGGTTAGCTGTAAAGCAAACTAGTACCGATGCAGTTCATTTGAGGCGACTGCGTGTCGTGAGGTCAGTACCGTCCGCAGTAGCGGATGGGTTCCGACAGTGGCCGGTTTTCGATTTCCGATTGCCAAATTGGCCGAAAATCGGCAATTGCCAAGCGGCATTCACTGCACCCATCCGCTACCGCGGACGGTACTGACCTCATTGCCACTGCGATGCCTTTAATTAAAACTGCATCACTAGCAACCGTTGGATTGCGTTGTTACGATTGAAGAGCCAGCCCCAGAACGAATAAGGTTGAATAGCCAACTATGACACAAAACATTTTCGTTGACGGAATTCTGAAGGATCGCGTCGCGTTTGTTACCGGCGGCGGCACCGGCATCACCGGCGGCGTGGCCCGTGCACTTGCAGAAGCCGGGGCGAATGTCGCGTTAGTTAGTCGCAGCATGGACCATCTCGAAGCGGCGACAAAAACTATCAACGACGCACACGCGCAAGACGCCAATATTGGCGCGGCCTTTGCGGTGGCTGCCGACGTGCGGAATCCGGAAGAAGTGGAAAAGGCGATTGCTGCAACGGTCGATCGCTTCGGCAAGATCGATATTGTGATTAACGGCGCGGCCGGAAACTTTCTTTGCAAAGCCGAAGAGCTATCGCCAAATGGTTTTGGCACGGTCGTGGACATTGACCTGAAAGGCACATTCAATGTTTGTCGCGCTGCTTTTGCGCAACTGAAGGAGCAGCGCGGCCAGATTCTTAATATCAGCGCCACGCTTCATTATCTGGGCACGCCGCTGCAGCTACACGTTTCGGCGGCCAAGGCTGGTGTCGACGCGTTGACGCGCAACCTCGCGGTTGAGTGGGGACGTTATGGCATTCGGGTCAACGCGATTGCGCCGGGGCCGATTGAAGATACCGAAGGTATGAAGCGCCTGGTGCCAGAACCCGTTAAAGAAAAACTGAAGAAGAACATTCCTCTCGGCCGTTTCGGCCGCATAAAAGACATTGAGACTGCGGCAGTTTTTCTTTGTTCAGACGCCGGGAGTTTTATTAGCGGTGAAATCCTCGTGGTTGACGGCGGGCAGTGGTTGTCGGCGGCGAAGTTTATTTGATGCTTTCGCTCCCTGGAGCGAAATGTTTAGAGGACGATTTCCTTAACAAAAGGATTTTGCAATCGAAAAACTGCAGCAGGTTCGCGATTGCTAAATAAACGCAAGGGTGGCGGCTGGTTCTATAGACATTCCGCGCCTACAGCGCTCTGAACTAAGGGTTGATGAAAGATTCAAGGGTTACAAGATGGCTGCGTGACGCTGTCTGCATCTTGGCATGCCTGCTGGCATTCGCGATGTCTTTGAATGCGCAGGAACCAAAAACTCCTGAGACATTGATTGATCCCCCCAAGAAAAACGCCAGACCCGCCGAAGACATCGCTATCAAGCCTGAACCATTCGACGGCGCGTCTGTCGAAAAAATGGCGCAGCACTGCGTTACGCTTCAAACCGAAGCCGGGAATATCGTGATCGAAATGCTGCCGGACTCAGCGCCGGAAAATGCTCGTAACTTCCTCAACCTATCGGCTATTGGCGCATTGGATACGACCACCTTCAGCCGCATCGTCAAGGATTTCGTTATTCAGGGAGGCAATCTATCGACCAGCGAGAAGTGGGGACTTGAGTTGCTGAAGAGGATGACTCATAAGCTCCCGGACGAGCCTGGCCTGATAAAACATGTGCGCGGCATTGTGTCGATGGCGCGGCCCAACGAACCAAACAGCGCGACCACGAATTTCTTCATTCTCGTCGGCAACGGCTCGAATCTTGACGGCAAGTTTTCCGCTTTTGGCCGGGTAACCAGCGGCATGGAAGTCGTTGACGCCATAAATCACGCGCCGACGGAAGGTGAGAAACCAGATAAACCAGTGCACATTACCAAGTCAATCGTTGCGCCGTGTCTTTAAGAAATGACAAGTATTACACCCAGCAAAACAAAATCGGCGGCGGCGACGCTCGCTCTTCTTATTCTCTTCAACTTGTACGGCTGCGCTGACTTGGAATCGACGAAGCCAACGCCGGAAGCTGCGAAGCAGTTCTTGAAGTTGCGCGGCTACGACTATGACGAGGGATCGTTTCTGGCCGCCGCAAAGGCGAGCGACGTGCTTGCCGTTAACGCGTTTCTTGCTGCCGGCATAGATCCAAATACTAAAGATCCGGACGGAGCCACAGCATTGATTGCCGCTGCTGCTCGGGGCGATGCAAATATCGTCAATACACTTCTCAAAGCAGGCGCAGACGTTAATCGAAAAGATGACCCCGGCCATACAGCGATTATGCGCGCGCTCGAACGCAAGGAGGACGCAGTTGCCGATCTGATCCTCGCCCGGCCCGAACTGGATTTGAACGCACAGGGCGCAAACGGTGTCACCGCCCTGATGCTTTATGTCTGGCGCGAACGCGAAGATGTCGTGCCTCAGTTACTTGAGCGAGGGGCAAAGCTTGACCTGCAGGACTCCGGAGGCGATACAGCTTTGCATGGAGCGGCACACCGCGGAAACGCCAGGATCACAGAAATGCTGCTCGCAAAAGGCGCCAATCCGAATGTCAAAAATAAAGTTGGCGGCACGCCTTTGATGTGGGCGGCTATCTACGACCATGCAGACATCGCCCGCCTACTCCTGGAAAAGGGCGCAAACCCGGACCTAAAAGACGAAGACGGAATGACCGCCGCGGCTTGGGCAGCAAAGAACAAGCGGAATGCGATGGTCGAACTTCTAAACGACGCCTCGAAGCAGCACCAATGAATTTGGCTGGCTGCCCAACCGCAAAAACTGCCATTGCAAAATTTCTGGCATTGATATGAAAACGGACAACACAGGCGGGGCGGGCATTCAGCCGGGAACTGCAGTTATACTTGTGCTGCATTCGCCGCGCGAAAAATGTTGGGGCAGGCTCGACGAGATTACTCAAGCCGGAGTATTCTTGCGCGGCCTCGACTTGAATGCTTTTGATAGTTGGGTACATGCCGTCGCCCATGACGAGCCCTTTATCGGTTTGGGCGATCTGTTCTTTCCTATGTGGCGTGTCGAACGCATTTCGCAGGACGAAGCTGCCGGAGAGATGCCCTCGCTAAGCCAGCAGGTGGAACGCCGCACCGGCCGCCCAGTTTCCGAACTGGTCAAACGTTGACCCAATCGCAGGAAAAAATAGTTTGTTGCAAGTATGAAACACTGTTCCATTCTCGCGTTCGATGTGTTATGCTCGGCGCCAGGCTGGTCACCAGCGTTGAGAATCGGAACAGAAGACGGAGATGAATGCCATGGCATCTGAAGATCGAATAAGCGCGGACCGCGGTAAGGCAGTCGAAGCGGCTCTAGCAAGCATTGAAAAAAGATTTGGCAAGGGATCAATCATGCGCATGGGCGAGCGTGAGGTCTCAGACATACCCGCCATCTCAACCACCTCTTTAAGTTTGGACGTGGCGGTGGGGATCGGCGGTGTTCCGCGTGGACGCATTATTGAAATCTATGGCCCTGAAAGTTCCGGCAAAACGACCCTGGCCCTGCACATCGTTGCCGAGGCGCAAAAGGCCGGCGGCGTGGCTGCTTACATCGATGCGGAACATGCAATGGATTCCGATTACGCCGGTAAACTCGGGGTCGATATCGACCAGTTGCTGATTTCTCAGCCGGATTCCGGCGAGCAGGCCCTGGAAATTGCCGAAGCGCTGGTGCGTTCAAACGGAATCGACGTGATCGTCGTCGACTCGGTCGCCGCGCTGGTTCCTCG
>JANMKA010000143.1:0-1845 GCA_031371765.1 Blastocatellia bacterium | reverse complement strand
GCCAATCATCTTGATCGAGCGACCACCAAACGCGATCTGCTTTGGCGATTAAGTCGTCAAGACTGTCAAACGGCCGCTCAGCACACAGGCGTTCGGCCCAGCGTTTAGAGCCACAGCATTTAAGGAATTCGCTTTCGGCTTTGTTAGCGCTGAGCAAGTCGAGTTGCTTGAGATCTGTGCCTTCCCCTAATCCCATTTTCTAAAGAACCTCTGCGAGTCGATGAGAGCTCCTGGCAATGCGGAACCGCGAGCGGTAGCGACCGGATGTTACGAGCAACATAGCAGAGAAATGAAGAATTGCTTTTGGCTGCAGAGTTAGTGGCAGTATCCGGTCGCCTCCACCACTCGGCCCGCTCGCGGTTCCACAACGATCCTACTCAAGCGAGCTTGCCGTACACGCGCAAGCGGCTTACGCCACCGTCAGGAAAAATATTGAAACGCAAATGCGAAACCTGACCGACGTCAAGGACTTCATTTTCAAAAAAGTGACGCGTGTGCGCCTGCAACTTTGTGCGCGGCAACATAGTGTTCCACAAGACTGACGAATCAGTCAGTTTTTCTTCCGCTAAATTGCTTGCATTCGTCGCTTCCAGCGAACAGCTCTCGGGAAAATTTCCTTTGAACCAGGCTGTGTCAACTTCCAGGCGGCGCACCTGTCCGACCGCGCCAAGTTTGATAATCACCCAGTCCTGGCCGGGCCCGCGCCGTCGTTTCGTTTCCCAGCCGTCGCTCATGTTTGCGGCTCGGCCTGGCTTGATCAGGTTGTGACGATGCCCAAAAAACATGTCGCTGCAGGAAATAACGCGACCGCCATTTTCCACCGCCGCCAGATCGACGTCGCCGCCAATTCGCTGCAAACGCTCCCAGTCAGGCAGGACTTCGCCGTAAACTCGCAAGCGCGCGACCCCGCCGTCAGGATAAATTTTGAAGCGAAGATGCGTGGCGCGCTGCGCCCCTGCGACTGCAAAAGAATTCTGCGAATCGCCGGTCAACGCCAGCTGCGGCAGCAGTGGTGTCCAGTTGATCGACTCGCTTTGCAGATCTTCAGCGGACGGTTGCCCTTCCAGCGCGCAGGCTTCAAGTGAAAAGTGTTCGGGGTAGTTGCCGCGGAAGAAACTGGTGTCAACTACGACGCCGCGAATGATGCCCGGCAAGCCAAGCCGAATGATGCACCAATCAAAACCCGGCGTGCGCCGCCGTCTGGTTTCCCAACCGTCCATCCATTTCCCCAGGTCGGTGTACTTGCCCTCGATAAAAATCGGCGCACTCGTTTTAAGTAAGTTTTCTTTCGGCGCAAAGAATTCATCGTTGGCGACAAGCACGGCGCCGCCGACTTTCTCGGCCGCCAGGTCCACCAGTTCAGTAAAGTCCCTGTCCATGCTCTAGCCCTCGGGATAAAAGACAAAGATTGTGCAGCCGGTTTTTGATTGCGGCACGTGTGCCGAACCTTTTGGGTTGTGAATAAAACTTCCGGCCGGGTAATCGCGCACGCCGTCGTTGAAGACGCCGGACACGACATAGACCTCTTCTGGCCCCGGCTCATGCACATCCAGGCCTTCCCAACACGCACCCGGATTAAGTTCAACCACTTGCGCGGTTGGCCCAGCGCTTGAACGCCATAACGTTCGCACGCGCACCGTGCCGCCAAACTTTTCTTTTACCGGCGCGTCTTCCGTGGTTGCCCATTCGATTTCTGACATTGATTAGCTCCGGTTCTTGGTTACTCACTTCTGATTTAAGGCGACTGAGTGGCGTGTGGTCAGGAACGGCCGCGGTAGGGGGGGGGGTGGGTAAAAAGGCAACAATAAACCCAAACCCGAAAGCGCGCCGTTCAGTAAACAAAAC
>JANMKA010000183.1:0-3297 GCA_031371765.1 Blastocatellia bacterium | reverse complement strand
GGCCTTTCTTTCTCATTACGCGACTGAACTGACGCAGCAGGGAATTCAACTAATCATCCCGATGGTTGTTCGCGGTGAGCTGACAGGTTTAGTTCTACTCGGCGGCAAAGCCAGCGGCGATCCATTCACCGCCGACGATCTTGAAGTCATCAAGTCGATGGTCCGGCACATCGGTGTGGGCATTCACACGCACCGGCTGCTTGGCGAAATAAAGCAACAGGCGCTGGAGAACCGCCGGCTTTACGAAGACCTGCGCGCCATCTATCGCGACACCGTACGCGCGTTTGCCGCCGCCATCGACATCAAGGACAAATACACGCAGGGTCATTCCGAACGCGTCGGCAAGTACAGCGAAATCATCGCGCGCGAATTGGGTTTTGGCGAAGAAGAAATCGAAGGTATGGCCATCGCCGGCTATCTGCACGACGTCGGCAAGCTGGTCGTGGAGCGCGACATTATCAATGCGCCTTATCGCATCGATGCCAAGCAATCGAGCGAACTCAATCGCCACCCCGCCGCCGGTTTTGAAATTCTCTCGCCGATTCATCATCCTTACGCTGACATTCCGCTGATGGCAAAGTATCACCACGAACGCATGGACGGTCGCGGCTATCCCGATGGCTTGACCGACAAACAGATTCCGCTCGGCGCAAAAATTGTTACGCTCGCCGATTCGTTTGACGCGATGACTACGGACCGGCCTTACAAAACGCGCCGCACTTTTGACGAAGTGATTGATGACCTGCGCCGCAACACCGGTTTACAGTTTGACCCGATCGTCGTGGTTGCGTTCTGCCGTGCGCTGATGAAGGAATTGAATGGTGAGACTAAAGAACGCCGCTTCGCGAAGATGCTCGGCAAGAATTATCTCGACGCTGCCAAGGACATCCCGCTTCTGACCCAACTCCTCGCCGAACTCGATCCGAACATCAAAACTGTCGCCGCGCGCGGGTAGTCGAGATCACTCGCGCGCTCAAGTACGCGAAGCGATCTTATTAGCACCGCGGCTTCAGCCCGGTGATCAGCGATGCAAGAAATTCTGTAACCGTTTCAACGGTTTACTTTCGCGACGCCATCGCCTCTCCGATCGTCCCGTGATACAAAACCACTCATGTCAAAACATTCCTACTCACGCTGCTGGCTGCACCTGATTTGGACCACCCTCGATCGAGAGCCGATGCTAACCAAACCCGCGGCGGCAAGGTTTCTCGCTTTCTATCGAATTACTCGCTGGAAAAAGGAATCTACATGAAGATTAATTACGTTAATCCGGAACATGTGCACACGCTCATTGACCTTCCTACAAATAAGAGCATTGAAGAAGTGTTCCAATTGTTCAAAGGCGGATCATCGCATTGGATAAACGAAGAGAAGGTCTTGCGTGGTCGATTCGGGTGGGGACGCGGTTATGGGGCGTTTTCAGTTTCGCATTCAGATGTTGGGCGAGTTGCGGAATATATCGCTAGGCAGGAGGAACATCATCGACGGAAAAGCTTTTCAGAAGAGTTTGAATTATTCGTCAAGAAATATGGTCTTGAATGGCATGAAGAATGAAACCGTTCAAACGGTTTCCGATCGTCGGGATAATTTTGATCACCGGGCTGAAGCTGCGGTGCTAATGAGATCGCTCCTGCGTTACCCCCATTCCAACTCTAACGAAGGTTGAGCGTCCGGCGGTAGTTTGCCCGACTACCTCGGTTGGATGCGGATGATGAAGTTGCAGATCGCGATCTTCTGGTCGGGCATCACTTCGGTGCGCTCTTCGCGGTTGAGTTCTTTGCCAGCGACGGTTGTGGGGTTGCGGCCTTTTGAGACCAACCAGTAGCGGCCATCGTTTTCGCGCGTGAGGATTGCATGCACGCGACTAACTTCCGGATCGCCTTTTAATGGCAGGTCGACCGTAATCGTTCGCGAACCGCGGCCAATTGTGACTTCAGATTTTGTAACCGGAACCACTGATTCGCGCACGCCGTCTTTCCAAATCTCAACCGTGTAAAGCTCCTTGATGCGCGGCCGCACCACGGTCTGTTCGCTCTGTTCGCCGCCGCTGGTTTCAGTTTCACTAGAGCTGCCGTCGGCGCGTTCCCGCACTGTGTCGCCAAGGTTAACGGCCGGAGAGGCGGCTGGCTTTTGCGCCGAGACTCGTGGCGTCACCTGCGTGTGGCCGCTCTCGGTTTCATCCCAAACGCCTTGCACCCGGAACTGCCCCTTTTCCAAAGTGCCGTCAACGCGCAACTCCACCGCAAACGATTTGGCGGCGAGGGCTGTGTGACCGCTCAGCTCGCGCGCGCGTTCGGACAACACGTGATACAAACCCTGCTCGAGGCCGCGGCGCTTATCGCCCTGCCAGTCTTTATCGTCGTCGTTGCTGAGATAGACGATGTACTCGCGCGGAATGTAGGTTGGACCACCGGGCGGCGTAAACATCTCGCGCTGCATGACGGCTTCAACCTCGCGCGCAATCTTTACCAGGAATTCTTCCCAGATGCGGCGCGGTTTGGCGTGCTCATCGGCCGACTCGACCAGGTCTTCACCAGTCTCGCCGTCGATCCATTTTCTGATTGAGTCTAGTAATCCCATAGTTGCGTGGTAAATTTTATGAAATTAGTTTTTGGTTTTTGGTCTTTGGTTTTAGGTCTTTGATAAGATGGCCGAAACCCGAATGCTTTTTACAAGGACCCAAGACCAGAGTCCCAAGACCAAAAACCGATTGATTAATCAAACTTAACAAACTTCTTATTTATCCAGCCGCGGTCGGAAGTGAAGGGACTGGCTTTCGGCCTGCCGTGTTGCAGCACTTGCACCTCGTACCAATTGTCCGTCGTGGACAGAATTTTAACGCGTGAACCGTTTTCCGCAACTCCCACGGGCGGATTTGCCATGCTCGCATCTGACCGCAAATTTACATCCGTTGTTGTAACACCTTCGCGGCCAATTACAAAAAGGTCACCCATCGCCGGCAAATTAACAAACGGGTTCCAGTGCGACGTAACATACTTGTGCGTCGCCAAAAGCATGATTGAGAAGGCGGCGATCAAGACTGCGGCAACGATGTACGCGCGCTTGCGCTGGCTGGCCACCGGCCGGCGGGCAGACGCTGCCTGCCGCATTCGCGAAGCCTGCGCTCCCGGGTCTGATGCGACGTGGTCGCGGCCGCCGGGTTTCTTGTTCGCTTGCGCTTCGGCGACCGGAACAACAATTTTTGGACGCCGTTGAGCTTCGGCAAAGGCCAATGCTGCCGGCGAAGTCATCGGCACAAAATGAGCTTGCGGCGCGGCCCTGGGAAATTCGTCAGGC
>JANMKA010000161.1:0-5416 GCA_031371765.1 Blastocatellia bacterium | reverse complement strand
TCGTCCTCTGGTCAGCCGCGCGCTTGGCGCTTATTACATTCCGGGTTCGACGTTCAAAACTGTGACCATGACGGCGGCGTTTCTCGCCGGCGAGCAGAACACGCAGTTTACCTGTAGCAGCGGTGGCTATTACGCTGCGCCCGGCGCGAACGTGATTTTGGACGACGGTGGCGCGGGCGAAGTGCACGGGCGCATCGGCATCGATACCGCTTATGAAGTTTCCTGCAACCAATACTTCGCGCAAATGGGTGTGAAACTAGGCGCTGAGCGCCTGAAAGTTGCGGCGCAGTTGCTCGGTATCGGCACCTACGACACGCCGGCGGAAGCGTTGCGTGGACGCAAGGAACCCGAGCTTTGGAATGCGAGCAGCGACGCCATCAAGCGCGCGCTGGCCCCGCGCGAGGCCACCATAGTCACCGGCAAAGGGGTCACCAGATATGATTTGGCGCTGATGGGTTACGGTCAGGGGTACGCTGGGCAGATGACGCCGTTTCAAATGGCGCTGGCGGCGGCGGCGATTGCAAACATGGACGGGCGTTTGATGAAACCAAAGATTGAATTCGATCGTCCTCCTGAGATGTTCAAGCAAGTGATGACGCCGCAAGTCGCAGCGACCATGCGCGGCATCATGGGTCTTGTGACTGGGGGCCCCAGAGGCACTGCGCGCGGAGTTTTCGCGCCAGTGCAAGCTGCCGGCATTCACACTGGCGGCAAGACAGGAACGGCGCAGAAAACCGTTCCCATCTACGATCCGAAAACCGGAGAACCTAAAACGCGGCATCGGGTTGAGAAAGACAACAAGGGCAACATCATTCGTGAGTACGAAGAAACGATCATGGATGAAGAGCACCCGCGAGTTGACGCCTGGTTTCTTTGCATTGCCCCACTCGAGCGGCCCCAGCTCGCCATGGCAGTGATCGTAGAAGGCGGCGGGTATGGATCGAAATCCGCTGCGCCGATAGCGGCGGCGTTGGTCATGAAAGCGAAAGACCTCGGCTATTTCGGCCAGGGCAGAAGTCAACCAGCCAACCAGCCGCCAGGTCAACGGCAAGCACCGGCGCAACAACGACGGCCGCGCCCGGCAGCAGCGCCTACGCCGTGAATAAGGTTTTACTTCCCCTCCCGCTGGGAGGGGATTGTGGGGAGGGTTTGGCGGCAACAAACCCTCTCCCTTTCCTCTCCCAAAGGGAGAGGGTGATTAACTGAATGAAAAATCGCGCATCATCACATCTCTTAATAATCCTGCTGGTCTTGCTTTTCGAGATTGCCGGTTACTGGGCCATTCACCGCGGTGGTTTGCTGCGTGGCTACGAAACCTCCACCATCGGCGCCGTGCGAGACTTGCTGATGTTTGTGCCGTTGTTAGGCATGGTGATCTGGCTGTCGCGTATGAACAATTACAGTGGCCAGTGGATTCTGTTTACGACCGCGGTGCTGCTTTTCTCAGTCGGCATGCTGATCCAATACCGGCTCTATAGCGATCCTGAATACAACGCTCGCAACAAGTCAGCCGCGCGGGCGCAAAAGATGGAAGCACTGCGCACCCGCTACATAATCGAGAACTACGACGCGGCCAAGAAACAAATGATGGGGCTGCCGGCCACGCCGGCGTCGTCCATCGACATAAATCAGTTGCCGCGACGTGCCGCAAACTATTCCCTCGGGGAAGCGTTAACCTCAAGCTACACCTGGATTCCGATCTTCTCTTTTCTTGCCTTCGGTGTGGCGTACATGTTTTGCGTTCGTGATGGCTTTCTGCTTTGGCTGCAACGGAACAGTTTTATCGTCGTGCTTCTCACCCTGGTGCCCCTGGCTGCGGCGGTCGTTACTTCCAGCGCCGGCAAGGCATTGGGAAACATGACGCCCTGGGAACCATCGAAGATTCCCTTCCTGCTTGGCTTTGCCGGAATTCTAACGGCGCGCTACAAAGACCTGGCTGAAACTTACTGGGGCATTCCGCGCGCGCGCGATGTGGTTCCGCTGGTCGTGATGGGAATGTTGCCGTTCGTTCCCTTCTTCGCGCTGAAAGACTTTGGCCAGATGCTGATCTTCAGCGGCGCTTACACCACGCTTTATCTCGTCGCCGTCAGACGTTGGCCACAACTGCTGTTGTTTGTCGGTTCGTTATTGCTGGTCGTGGGAATTCTCGTTGTCGGCGCGCTGCCGCGCGACGTGCAGGAGAAAGTGCCGCTACTCCCGACCATCGCTCGGCCGGTTCAAACCATGTTACCGTCGCGAATTCAACAGCGCTTTCACTTGTGGCTCGACGGTTTCGATCCGCCGTCGCCGGAAGTTTCCTGGTGGAAAAAAGATTACCAGGAAGCGGTCAACGGTGATCAGCAACTAAAAGAACTCTCTGAGCAAAGTCCGGCGATGCAAAAGATTGTTAACGTCGATGTCTGGTTTGATAAGCTGGCTTTCCAACCGGCGCAGGCGATTTTTGGCATTGCTTCCGGCAAGAATACGGGACGTGGGCTGGGGCTTGGTTTTCCCGAAGTTATTCCCATCGCCGATTCGGATTACGTTTATGCGGCAATTAGCGAGGAACTGGGTGTCACTGGCGGCGCGATCGTGCTGCTGGCGGTGATTATTTTGGTGGTGGCCGGAGTTCGTACTTCGCTCGACGCGCGTGATATGTTTACCAAGCTTTGCGCAGCCGGCCTAACCGCTTTCATAGGTTTTCAGGCCCTGGTTAATGTCGGCGGCATCTTGCGCGCATTGCCGATGACCGGAATAACCCTCCCGTTCGTTAGCCATGGAGGATTCAGCCTGGTTACCAGCTTTGCCATGTTAGGAATGCTGATGGCTTTTTCCCATCGAAACGCGCGCGACCAGATGCTGGCCAAGCCCTCGCCCGGCGTGCCTGCGTCGCCCTTAAATTTGGAGGCGGTTGAATGAGCCAACCCATCAATCATCCAGCGCCGGAGCTGACAGTAAAATCCTCGGCCGTCACCGATCGCGGCCTGAGCGAGAAACGCCCTCTCAATGAAGACTCGTTTTTAGCGGACGCCGAGCGCCGCATCTTTTCCGTAGCCGATGGTGTCGGCGGCGCCGAAGCCGGCGAAGTTGCATCGCAAACTGCGATTGAGGTCCTCGACGAAGCGTTTCGCCATAAGGAAGAGAACGCCGACGTTGAAGACCTGATGGAGCTGGCGATTCAACGAGCAAATGCGTCCATTCACAAGATGGCCCAGGAACATGCCAGGTTTGCCATGATGGCGACCACCATCGTGGTGCTGCACATTAAGAACAACGTCGCTACGATCGGACACGTAGGCGATTCGCGTCTGTATCGCCTTACTCCCGACGGCCATCTGCTGCGCGAAACGGAAGACCATTCCGTCGTTGAAGAAGAAGTGCGCGCCGGCCGCATGACCGCGGAACAGGCTGCGAATCATCCCAGCAAGAACATCATCAGTCGCGCCCTTGGCGCCGAGGACGGTGTCGAAGTCGACATGAAGGTGATGGAAGTAGAAGACGGCACGCAATTCCTGCTCTGCACCGACGGCATCACGCGACACATTCCCGATTACGAGCTGCGCCAGTTAATGATTCTGAACGAAGATCTGCCGACACTGTGCGCCGCGCTTAAGGAGCGCTGCTACGAACGTGGCGCCGAAGATAATCTGACGGCCGTCGTTGTGCGGGTGGGCACCTCAATCTCGGCGGCCACGCGCAGCGCCGATATGGACGAGACGCTAACGCCGGAAGCAAACGTGGTACCTACCCTTTCCGCGTCGCGGAACATGGAGACGATTGAAACTGCGCCGGCAGAATTCGTGCCCGCATCGCGCAAAGCGTTTCCCGCTGTAGCAGCTCGAGGTTCAGAGACACTCAAGCTCGAGCGAACAATTGAAACCGCTCCTGCCAACGTTGCTGAGCGACCGCGAGGCGGAGGTTTCTTCGCTCGCTTCATTCTGTTTCTGCTCGTCCTGGGCGCCGTGGCCGCGGCTTTTTATGGCGGCAGAAAATACAAAGGCCCTATTCCCTACATCGACGCGGACAATCAAGTTGCGGCACAGCCTTCACCCACAGCAACCGCAGCTATCGCACCGCCGTACTCAAAGTTTGAAACTGAACGGCGCGATGTCGATCGCGATCCGGCTACCTGGCTGGCGTCCACCGCCAAGGGCGAGCTGAGCGAGCAAGGAATTCAAAACGCACTCGACTCCAGCAAACCGGAGTTCTTATATCTTTATGGACGAGCATCACTTCTAACGGGCAACACTGACGAAGCAGTGAAAGCGTTCGAAGCGACTATAGCCAAAGCGAACAGCGACCCGTCGCCAGAGAATTTGACGCTGCGTAAAGAGGCGACGCTCGGATTGGCAGCCGCAGCGTTGAAGTCAGACAAGGACAAGCCCGCCGCGCAAACGCATTTTGACGAGATCATTCAGAAGCCGGCGGCAAGCGTTTCTCCGGCAGTTTCGCAGCCCACCCCTTAGTCCTCAATTCCCCGCGCAGCATCAAACAAGGCGGAACCTAAGCGCGCACGATGGCAGAACTGAAGCTACAACAAAGCAGGCTCGACGGTCGTTACGACATCGTTGAATGCCTTGGGCGGGGCAGCTATGCCGAGATCTATGTGGCGCATGACAATGCCGCGCCTGAGGGTGCGCCCACCACTGTCGTCATCAAGGCCCTCAACATGTTTCTCCAGGACACGCCCGATGCCGACCTCGAACACACGCTAATTGCCAACTTTCAAAACGAAGCGGTGGCCCTTGATCGCGTGCGCCATCCAAACATTATCAGCCGGCTGGGCCACGGCACGGCCATCGATCTTACCGGCACAACTTTTCATTACATTGTGCTCGAGTATCTGTCGGGTGGCGACATGTCGGCGCTGGCGCGTCAGCAGGCGTTGACGATCGACAAGGCGCTGTTCTATCTCGAACAGGTGTGTTCTGGCTTGGCCCACGCGCATAAGTGTGGCGTCATTCATCGCGATATCAAACCACACAATTTGCTGTTAACTGGCGACCGTCAGGTTGTGAAGATTGCAGACTTTGGCGTGGCACGTCTCGAAGCCAACGAAGGCGCCATCACGCGCGTGGGCACAAACATCTATTCAGCGCCGGAACACAATCCGCTGGTCCAAACCGGTCAACTGGATACGGGCGCCCTGCTCATCAACAAAGAGCATTTGACGCCCGCGGCTGATATTTATTCGCTGGCCAAGACGACCTACACGCTGCTGGCCGGTGAATCACCGCGCCGGTTTGCGCAACACGCGATTCGCGAACTGCCCGAGTCCCTCAACAATCACTTCTGGTCAAAGTCGGTGCTGCGCGTGCTTGAGAAAGCAACGCAAACTCGCCCCCGTGAACGCTATCAGACCGTGCAGGAGTTCTGGGATGAGTTTGCCGAGGCAGCGCTGCCGCCAACGCGAGTATTAAACGCGGTTAACGCTGAG